>NZ_JBYSWK010000050.1:0-28389 GCF_058781025.1 Heyndrickxia sp. FW510-T9
AGATTCAGAAATAGGGAGCGAAAGAGAAGGGAGGTCACATTGAAATGAATATGGGTCACATTAATTGGAATGGAGGGAGCGAAAAAGAAGAAGCGGGGTACAAAGATGTAAAATTAGGGAGCGAAAGAGGAGGAGGGTCACATTGAAATGAATATGGATCACATTAATTGGAATGGAGGGCACAAAAAAGAAGAAACAGGGCACATAGATGCAAAATTAGGGAGCGAAAGAGAAGGGAGGTCACATTGAAATGAATATGGGTCACATAAACTGGAATGGAAGGAGCGAAAAAGAAGATTCGGGTAGCATAGATGCAGAAACTGGGAGCGAAAGAGGAGCAAGGTCACAATAAATAGGATATGAGTCACATAAACCGGAATGGATGGCACGAAAAAGAAGCAACGGGTCACATTAAATGGAATATAGGGCACAGAAAAGAAGGTGCTGGTAACATAGATGCAGGATTAAGGAATGAAAAAACTAGGTAACACTCAAATAATATAATTTACTTACATGAATTTAAAAAGCTTACTTACCGTACCAAAATTCTGTACAATAATATTGACAAGGAACGGGGTGAAACAATGTTAAAGTTAGGTATTATTGGTCTAGGTGATATTGCGGAAAAAGCATACTTACCAGTTTATAGCACTAGGGATGAAGTTGAATTCCATCTTTATACGAGAAACAAACAAAGGCTTTCAACCATTTCGAAACAATTCCGTTTGGAAAAAGTACATAATAATCTTGAGTCATTAATAAAAAGTGGAATAAATGGGGCATTTGTGCACTCATCTACTGAATCGCATTTTGATATTGTACATACACTTTTATCGAACCGTATCCATGTATACGTGGATAAACCAATTTCTTACGATTATGATTCTGCAAAGCAATTGGTTGAATTAGCGGAGAAAAATCACTTATTATTAATGGTTGGTTTCAACCGCAGATATGCACCATCTTATGAAAATCTAAAAGAATTGCAAAATCCTAATATGATCCTCATGCAGAAAAATCGAAAAGCGCTGCCAGGTGATATAAGAACCTTTGTATACGATGATTATATTCATGTGTTGGATACAATAAGGTATCTTTTTCCTGTACCAATCGAGGATATAGTTGTATCCGGTAGAAAAGAGGGGAATACCCTTTATCATGCTGTGGTACAGTTTATTGCAAAAGATTGTACAGCCATTGGAATCATGAATCGTGACAGCGGTACAACTGAAGAAAAACTAGAAGTAATGTGCCCTGATGAAAAAAGAGTAGCATCGAATGTTTCAGATGTTACGATTTATCAAGATCGTAATGAATTAAAACTTGTTGGCGGTGATTGGGAACCAACACTTCATAAACGTGGTTTTTATCAGATTGTAGATGATTTTATTCAAGCTTTAAAAAGTAATTCTGCTCCAAAAGTTTCTGCAAGAGATGCACTTGCAACTCATGAATTATGTGAATTAGTTGTTTCTAAATTAGAGGAATTATAACAAACAAAATCCCCACAATTAAAGTGGGGATTTTGTTATTATGGTACTTTTTACGAATTCTAAAAAGGAAGTCATATCTGCATCACTTGTAAATGTTACTTGTGCATTGTGGCTAGAACCTCCGCCTTTTCCGTTAAAAGATGAGATGTTTTCCTTTACAAACTGTCCACAATGAAATTGATTTTCGCCATTATGTAGGATTAAGCATTTTTTATCAGGAGCAGAAGCCATCACAATAATTTTATTATTGTTAGTAATTAATTGTCTTGAAAGAACTTGCAAATCTTGTATGGACTTATCAGGAAAAACTTCCATAATAATAGGCTCTTGGTTCGATTTTAAAAGTTCAGCTGCAAGGAATTTTGCATTTTCGCTTAATGCTGCTTCTAATTTTCGCTGAATATCTTTCTTTTCGTTTTCCATTTTCTCGATGCGGCTAAGGATTTCTTCTTTCGAAGTGGACAGATTTTTGGTAAGAGCTGCAAGAATATCATTTTTTTCCTGATAATCCTGAATAGCTCTAAAACCGCATAAAAAGTGCAGCCTAGTTTTCCCACGCTGTTTTTCCGTTTTAATTAGCTTTATTATTCCAATTTCTGCAGTACCCTTCACGTGTGTACCACAACAAGCTGAGTAATCTAATCCGCTAATTTCTACGATTCGAATATCACCAGTCACATCGGGGATTTTTCTTAATGGGATACTGGCTAATTCATCTTCTGTTACAATATATGTTTTCACTTTTCTGTTTTCATAAATGTATTGATTGGCTTTATCCTCAATTGTCTTTAATTGACTATTCGAAAGTTCCGCCACATCCAAATCAATCGTCACCGTCACTTCACCAAGATGAAAACTGAGGGTATGAGCATCATATAATTCTATACAAACTGCTGATAAAAGATGTTGTCCCGTATGATGCTGTGTGTGATCGATTCTCCTTTTTTCGTCTATTTTGCAAAGAACCCTTCTATTTTCTGGTTTTGAATCAAGTGTATGATAGATTTCATCATTTTCCTCAAATACATCCACAACTCTTATCGAATCAATATACCCAACATCATGGGGCTGTCCCCCTCCAGTTGGGTAAAAAGCTGTTTCAGCTAACGTTACGAAAAATTTATTATCCTTTTCAAGTAAACTTGTAATTTCAGTAGTCCACTCAAACGTTTTTCCTTCGTTATAAAACAATTTTTCAGTCAAATGAATCATTCCTTTCCATCTTCGTTTGTTCTTTTATTATAGATGGTACAAGCAGCAATGAAAAGGATGACAAAAAAGAGAAGTATTACTCCTCTTTCTTTGCAAGACAGCGGTCACACTCCATTATATAAGATTCTGCTTGTTCTTCATGGATATATTCACCGCATTCCGGACAGATTTTTTTAGATAAATTGCGGAAAAATTCAACAGGATTTACTAACATTAAGTAATTCCTCCTTTTGTTTAATATAATACAGTCTGATAAATATTTATTCTGTTATGGTACAGTGTATGCATAACGTTAATTGATTGCTAATCATAAAAATCTAAAAATAAGAAATAATATTGATGAACATGGAAAAATCTGTTAATCTAAAACTGAAAGTAGTTTATTTTACAGGGGGGATAATGTGGATATCACAAAGCTGCGTTCGAAAAAAAGGTCCAGTATTCGGATTTTCATGGGGAAGCATTATTTTACTTTGAAACGATATTTGGCATGGATATTTGACAAAAATAAATATGCAAAAGAAAGACAGCTTGAGTGGTTTCCACATAACATTTATAAACATCAAACATTGTTATTAAGGCAATTACGTGGAGTGGACATGTGGTATCAGCACAATAAAATTATGAATTTAGAAATTGCGATTAAACATTTGAATGGAATCATCATAAATCCAGGGGCAACATTTTCTTATTGGAAACTAATAGGTAAACCAACGAAGAAAAAGGGCTATGTTGACGGAATGGTTCTCTATAATGGAACTTTTAAAAAAGGAATAGGTGGTGGACTTTGTCAGCTGTCCAATTTAATTTATTGGATGACATTACACACTCCATTGACTATTACAGAAAGAAATCGTCATAGTTATGATGTTTTTCCAGACTCCAATCGTACTCAGCCGTTTGGAAGCGGAGCAACCTGTGCATATAACTACCTAGATTTACAAATAAAAAATAATACGAACGAACCGTATCAATTGCATTTATCGATAACGGATTCACAATAAGCGGGGAATGGAGGGCGTTAAATCCTTCATTAAATAGCTATGAAATATATGAAAAAGTACATCAATTACGCCTGCGTATTGTGGTGGATATGTTAGGTATAATATTTTAAATCGAAAAATATTTAATTACCAAAAGCAATTGCTAGATGATGAATTTATCGTAGAAAATCATGCAATCATGATGTATGAGCCATTATTGGAACAAAATATAATTTAATAAAATTTTTTTACCCGTAACTTTTTAACTTTATTATTCGTTCATAATATAGAGGTTCAAAAGGAGTGATCACTTTGAAAACCAAGCTTGGTACTGAATCTTCTGTTCAAGGAGAAAATCTAACGACAACAATAATGAATATGTATCCTGCATTAAAGAGGTATTGCCAATTTCTGACTAGAAATGGTTGGGATGCGGAGGACCTTGCACATGAGGCGATTGAAAAAATGTATCATAAATATATTAATGAAGACACCAATCAGAACAAAATCACTCATGCATTACTATATAAAATTGCTCATAATCATTGGATTGATCAAATTCGGAAACGTTCAAAAGAACTAGGAACTTTGAAGTCAGAACCATCTGTCGATCCAATGAAAATATTGCCGGAAGTGTATTCGATAAGCGAGTTATTAGTGAATAATTTAACTCCTCAACAGACGGTCATATTTATTTTAAAAGATATATTTCAATATGAAATGAGTGATATTGCAAAACAATTGAATCTAACAGAGGGTGCTATTAAAGCTTCCTTATTTAGAACTCGGCAACATTTAAGAAAACTAATGGTTGAGGAAGAAAAAATAGATCCAATAAGTACGGAAGATAAACATAAGAGGCTGTTTTATGAATCCATCATTCAATCGATACAGCATGAACAGCCAATTATCCTAATTAAACAATACAAAAAGTTATTCAATCAACAAGTTCCTATGTGCAAAGGTTCCAACAACCTCTCTTTACTTGCAGTGGCATAATTATAGGGAGGAAATACACTTGAATACGATTCCATATGTGATAGAACACTCATCACGGGGAGAAAGATCATATGATATTTATTCGAGATTATTAAAAGACCGAATTATTATGATCGGTGACGAGATTAATGACCATATAGCAAACACGGTGGTTGCACAGTTATTGTTTTTAGCGGCGGATGATCCGGATAAGGATATTTCGATTTATATTAATAGTCCTGGTGGGTCAACTTCAGCCGGGTTTGCGATTCTCGATACAATGAAATATATCAAACCAGATGTACAAACAATTTGTATTGGTATTGCTGCTTCCTTTGGTGCCATGCTTTTAATGGCAGGAACAAAGGGAAAACGCTGCGCCTTGCCAAACAGCGAAATTATGATTCATCAACCTCTTGGAGGGGCACGTGGTCAAGCAACGGAAATTGATATATCGGCAAGAAGAATTTTAAAATTAAAAGATCATATTAACGAAATGATTGCTGATTTAACAGGGCAGCCTCTTGAAAAAATTCAATCGGACACAGAGAGAGATTACTTTTTATCAGCTAATGAAGCAAAGGAATATGGGATAATTGATAAGGTTTTAAATCAAAAATAATGTTTAAGGAGATCAGGATAATACCTATCTCCTTTTTTATGTTATTTGAATTTTTTAATTTAAACTATGTACCTTGTCTGAGAATTATTTTGTAATTTTAAATTGTAATAAAAGTAACAATATTTCAAAAAAAACTTGAAATAACGAAATGAATTGTAATAAAATGGTCATACTAGGAAATTTTTATTTAAGAGGAAGGCTTTACTTTGAGTAAATAAGCTTAATCAAATAATTCTAAAATACACTATTAAATCTCCAAAGAAAAATACCTCATATAGAAACCGCAAGTTACAATTTTTTTATAAAAAAAAATCTATTCTACGTCTTACATAGAAAAGGCTCTAATAAATTTATGCTTTTATAGATTTACAGATAATCATTTCGCAAGGGGGAAAAATATGCTTCGTTTCATTTGGCAAAATTGGTGGCGCCATAAGGAACGCTTTATTTTACTTATTGTTGGTGCCTTAATTGTCAGCTCTGGTCTAAGTTATCTTGTTGGTCTTTCACAGTCTAATAAAGGGACGGTTGAGCAAACGTTGGCAAAGCATTGGTCCGCATCTTATGACATTGTTGTCAGGCCACCCGATTCTCGAAGTACTACAGAAATAAACCATTTACTTGAGCCGAACTACTTGAGTGGGATTGATGGGGGGATCAGTATTGCACAATATAAGAAAATTAAAGAAATAGAAGGGGTGGATGTAGCTGCTCCGATTGCGATGATTGGGTATATAAGAATGGGCTTTAAGTTTTCCGATAAATTTTCACTTAATGAAAGTGGATTATATAAGTATAGCGAAAAAGAAGTGACGGATAACGGCGTTTATAAGAAAATACATACTAGCTCTTTTTTCTTTCCTGTTGGTACTTTTGATCCGACTGTTCGAGATGTAAAACATCCATTTGAATACGGGATTATTAGTTATGAAGGGGATTTATATTTAGTTAATTCGCTTTTATTAGCTGGAATCGATCCAGAACAAGAGGCAAAATTAGTTGGATTAAATAATTCCATCCTTAATAAAGGAGCTAGTCGCTATTTCACAGATACAGATAAAGCAACTGTACGGAAGGAGAATATTGATCCAAATGATGGTACCAAGGCTTTTACTCGCCCCATTACCGAAATTCCAATCATTGTAAGGAATCAGCCGCGGGTGAAGAAAAGTGTAACATACACAATCCAAACTTTAGATGTACCTTTTGATACAATCAAAAAAGCAAACAAAACAATGGAAAAAGTAAAGAAAAATGGAGGGGAAAAATATTTAAAGACATTACCTTTAAATGAAAAAGGTCCAAAATATGAATTTACTTTTTCAACGGAGCAAGTTTATAAAACGATGATGAAGGAAGTAGCTGGAATTGATCTTGATGAAAAATATGTTTACAGGGCAAGTAATTCAAGCGATTCTTTATCAATATCCGATAAGCCAAGTATGCTTGGATACAAAAAAACGAAAAGTCCTTTTCCAACAAAATGGCCATATGCATTTGATTTAAAAACATACAAGGAACCTAAAATAGGAACAAGTGCTTTTAGACCCTACAATGGTTTTAACGTAGATTATGGTGGTGGGGAGGAATGGTTCAGCGTAGATCCCAAATGGATTGGTACATATGATCCAAGTAAATTGAAGGTACCTCAAGACCCGTTAACACAACTACCTATGGAAACATACCGTCCGGCATCGGCACAGCTGGTTTTAGATGCTGACAATAAGCCGGTGAATCCACCAAAAAGTTTGCTTCCAACAGATGGCGCTTACGATCTGTTAAGCCAGCCGCCATCTGTATTGACTACAATAGATGCAGCAGAAAAAATAATGGGCAAAAAGCCTATTTCGGCCATCCGGATTAAAGTGGCAGGTGTTAAAACTTTAAATGATAAAAGTCAACAAAAGCTAGAAAAAATCGCAAAGGAAATTCGAGATAAAACAGGATTAATCACTGATATTACTTTGGGTTCATCGCCACAATCGGTTCTAACACATGTACCGGCAATCAATAATCAAAAAGAAATGGGCTGGATCGTAATGCCATGGGTGAACATTGGCTCAGCCTATACTATTTTTCACGAAACTCAGGTAGGTTTCTCAGGAATTATTGCGAGTGTCATGGCGGTGGCGATTGTATATGTATTAGCGTCGGGGCTCGTTACATTGTTTGCAAGGCGCAAAGAATTTGCCGTCTTATTAGCGATTGGGTGGAGACCTAACCAAATTACCAAGCTATTATTTTTAGAATCTACTATATTAGGAAGCTTCGTTGCAATCGTTTCCTGGCTGATATTAGGTTTGATTTTGGTTATGAAAGGGACAGACACTTCCATTCTGCGTTTTATCTTTGCTGGCTTATTTGGCCTTGTCATATATTGGCTCGGTGTTATCGGTCCTGCTATTTTATCTAGTCGAATAAAGCCCTATGAGGCTATGCGAACGGGTGAAATTGCAGCTACAGCCCATCGATTTATACAATCAAAAGGTAGTATATCGATGTCGATCAATCATTTTTTGGGAAAATGGAAGCGTTCCGTTTTATCCATAATCGCAATGGCATTACCAACTGCCTTATTAAGCCTATTTTTGTTTATCACTTTAAAATTAAAAGGGGTTATGTATACATCTTGGCTCGGAGAGTATGTGGCAATGCAGGTCGGAACTTCTCACTACGTCGCCATGGGGGTAGCATTTGCGATTGCCATTTTAACAACCGCGGAAATTATGTGGCAGAACATCACCGAACGGATTCCGGAAATTGCTCTATTGAAAGCGGTCGGATGGCAAAATTTATCGATTAGAATGCTAATATATCGGGAAGGTTTGTTTAACGGGATTATTGCGGGATTATTAGGCATAGCCCTTTCATTCCTCATTATGTGGGGGATGTACCATCAATTCCCGAAAGAGCAAATTGGATTCTTATTAGCGACAGGCTTGATACCAGTCATTGCTGGCTTGTTAGGCGTAATGATACCGGCTGAAAGAGCAGTTCGTATTCAACCTGCGCATGGTGTCATGAATTCGTTTTCCAATAAGAAAAGGACGGAAACATGGTTTAAGGGGGTTTTAGCATTTCTCTCGCTCCTTCTTCTCACTGGTTTAGTATTGGTATCAATTCGTTTAATGTCGTGAAGCTTAATGTAGGGGGTGGAAAGTATGTTGAGATTAATTCTTCGCCTTTTGGGAAGTTTATTACTGTGGTGTTGTATATCTATCATTCTAGTGTTAATGATTTTATTCCCGAGAGATACCGGTACATATAGAGATGATAATTACCGTGATATCATGTTTTATGAATTTAAATGGGAAAATTATAAGGAGAATATTAAAAATTACTTGGATCAAGTTGAAAAACATAAAAGCTTAGGGATAACCAGTTATGATCAGCCGGTTGAAGAAGAACTGAAATTTTATTTTAAAAGAAGCATTATTATTTTATTGCCATCCTTATTATTAAGTATTGTGATGGGGATTTGCAAAGGGATATTAGATTATAAGTTTCGAGGGAAAATCGGCCGCTTCTTTTGGAGAGGGGCAACATGGTTGGGTCAATCTGTCCCAGATTTTTTCCTCATTTTCTTAGTCCAAACTTTGCTGTTTATCGCAATGCGGCACGGACTTCCAAGAATTGATATGTACGGTGATGATAAACCTTCTGTAGCTTATCTTGCAATCTTTTTCCTTAGTATGTATCCTGCTTTTGTTATTGCTAGGTATACATGCCAAGCTATGGAGGAAGAGGAGGAACAGGATTATATTAAAACAGCAAGAGCAAAAGGCGTTCCTGAGCGAGTAGTTCTGTGGCGCCATATGCTTAGAAATTGTTTGCCAAAGCTGCATCAGCATTTTATGACAATCGTCTTAACATTACTATCTGGTATGTTTGTTGTTGAACTTTTAACTTCTTATCACGGGATGGGGACACGTTTAATTTCTGCAATGCATTTAAAATATTCAATAATGCCGGGAGAACCATTATATATCGATACATCGGCAGTTATTGGTTTCAGCTTACTTATTTTGGTGATTTTACTAATTGCACAGTGGATAGAACAAATACTAGCATACTATCTTAACCCGAGAAAAAGGGGGATGAAATTGTGAGGAAAATTCCTTCATTATGGATAGGGATAATCGGATGTGGAATTTTTGCTATCATTTTCTTTTTTGGCCCCTACTTACCGAAAGTAGATCCAAACGTGCCAACTCATGATTATGTTGTTGGTCCGAAGAGTAATTTAGATTATATGCTGCCTCCTTTTAGTCCAAACTCAGATTTTATATTAGGTTCCGATAAAAAAGGGAGGGATATTTACAGCGCATTGATAATCGGTACTCGCAATACATTAGAAGTCGTAATTTCCGTTTCTTTAATAACATTCTTAATTGGAATCCCGTTTGGTGTTGCAGCGGCACATTGGAAGATATTGCAAAAGCTTTTGCAATATTGGAACTATTTATTTTCACGTGTGCCAGTATTTTTATGTATGGTTTTTATTTCCACCATTCCTTTTTTTGTATTTACCCCTAACCGGCCATTTTGGCTAATGGGCTATCTTGTTATATTTGAATTAGGGAAAGTTGGCGAAGTTGTTCGCAAAAGTGTGGAGCTAATCCAAAAAACTACTTATTTTGAAGCGGGAATATTGGCGGGGACAAAACGATTTGGCTTATGGAGAAGATATTATTGGACTGGCTGTTATCCGCAATGGTTAGCATATTTTATCCAGCATATCGGAAGTATACTATTTCTTTTTGGGCAATTAGGTCTTTTCGGAGTATTTATTTCCCAAGTTTTTGTTCACCCAGAAATGTCACCGAAATTTGAGTTTGAAAACAATGCACTTGTTTGGCCAATGTTTTTATTTGACGTAACGATTGATTATGATGCTTTTCCTTGGATCCCATTATATGGATCATTGTTTATTACGTTATCCATGTTTTTCTTTGTTTCCTTAGGAGAAGGAATTTTGGAATATAACTTAAGAAGACAGAGAGGGCTAATTGTCCAAAGAAGACCGTTTATATTTCGTAACAGAAAAATCAATGCTAATCAAAAATCTAGATCCAATTTTAATTATTTTCTAGAAGAAAAAGGAAGCTCTATAGAGGATTTAATTGTATTAGATAACGTTTCAAAGGATTATACTGGAGATGGTGTTGTAACGAAAGCATTAGATTCAGTTAATTTATCCTTTGAAAAGGGAGTATTTACTGCCGTGATAGGTCCATCAGGATCAGGAAAATCAACACTATTAAGTTTGATTGGTGCACTAGATAAACCATCGCATGGGAAAATATACTTTGAAAGACAAGCTATTACGAATTTCAACAGTAAAAGATTAGCCAATTTTCGTTTTGAAAAAATAGGGTTTATTTTTCAGCAATTTCATCTTCTACCTACTTTAACAGCAGAAGAAAATGTCATGTGCCCATTGTTTACAAGAAAGGTGGATTATAGCAAGAAAGAACGTGCCAATGAACTTCTTGATGAAATGGGATTAAAAGATAAACTTCAGGCATTGCCATCCCAGCTTTCCGGTGGCCAACAGCAGAGAGTCGCCATTGCAAGAGCACTTGTTCATCATCCAGAATGGATTCTTGCAGATGAACCTACTGGAAATTTGGATTCAGAAAGCAGCAAAATCGTATTTGATTTGTTAAAGCGATTAAATAAAGAAAACGGTCTGGGGATTATTTTGATTACGCATGATCCAGAAATAGCAAAACAAACTGACCGCATTATTGAGATAAAGGATGGGACAGTTATCTCAGATACTATTTTAAAAGATAGTAAAATTGTGGGTCTATAGTATTTCTCGTTAATTTTTCCAAGCTATGCTTGGATTTTTTTATTTTGCAAAAACATTTAATACCGCTCAAAACCTAGGTTTTTTAAAATTAATTACTAACCTTTCAAATGGTTAAAATATTTGCAATAAAAGTAAAAAATCAAAAAAAAATCTTGCGACTATGAAATAATTTGTAATAATATGGTCATATTGGCACGTTATCTGCTGAGATGAGAGGGAGGGAAACTATGAATCTATTATTACGATTATTTGGAAGCCTATTTTTATGGGTATGTATGGCTTTGATATTAATATTAATTGTGTTGTTGCCTAGAGATACTGAGTCGCATCGGGTAGGAGATTTGGATGTAATGTCCTATCATTTTACATGGGATAAATATGAACAAAACATTTCTAGTTATTTTGAAGAAGTTAAAAAAACGAAGAGTTTGGGTGTTACCAAATATGATGAACCTGTGGAAGTAGATCTGTCTCGATATTTTAAAAGAAGTATTATTATTCTCGTTCCATCTTTGCTTGTGAGCATTATTTTAGGTATATGGAAAGGTGTTTTTGATTATCGGCATAAAAATAAGGTTGGACGTTTTTTTGGAAAAGGATCTACGTGGTTGGGACAAGCGGTACCTGATTTTTTTCTAATTTTCCTTGTACAAACGATCCTTTCCATTGGAATGCAACATGGTCTTCCACGTTTACATATGTATGGTGAGGACCAGAATATTCTATTTCCAATATTCTTTTTAAGTATGTATCCCGCTTTTGTAATTGCTAGATATACTTCGCAAGCTTTGGAAGAGGAAGATGAGCAGGATTATATTAAGACAGCGAAAGCAAAAGGGGTTCCGGAGAGAGTTATTCTTTGGAAGCATATTTTACGAAATGCAATACCAAAGTTACTTCAACATTTTATGCCAATTGTACTTACCTTATTTTCTGGAATGTTCGTGGTTGAGTTTTTATGTATATATCATGGAATGGGAACAAGATTAATCAACGCTGTACATATTCGTTATTCCATAATGCCTGGGGAACCTTTGACGATCGATGTTGCATCTGTAAATGGTTATAGCCTCTTAATTATGGTGATGTTATTAATTGCACAATGGATGAGTCAAATTTTTGATTTTCTATTCGACCCTAAAAGAAGGGGGAGTCATGAATGAGAAAAATTCCTTCTTTATGGATTGGTATCATAGGCTGTACAATGTTTGCAATCTTTTTCTTTTTTGGACCGTATTTGCCAAAGGTTGATAAAAACGTTCCTACACACAGTTATGTTGTTGGGCCGGAGAGTAATTTAGATTTTATACTTCCACCATATGCTCCGAATAAAGATTTTTTATTAGGATCTGATAAACAAGGAAGAGATATTTACAGTGCATTGATTATGGGAACACGCGGAACCTTATCGACTGTTTTCTCCATTTCTGTACTAACTTTTCTAATAGCAATTCCATTAGGTGCTGCCGCCGCTCATTTTTCTTTTTTTCGATATATACTGCAAGGATGGAATTACCTGTTTTCACGACTGCCTGTATTTTTTTATGTGATTATTATATCAACAATTCCATTTTTTATTTTTTCTCCGCATCGTGAGATTTGGATGGTAAGCTTCTTGATTATATTTGAACTTGGTAAAGTAGGGGAAGTGGTTTACAAAAGTGTTAAACTCATACAGAATACAACTTATTATGAAGCAGGAATTTTAACGGGATCCAAACCATTTGGTCTTTGGAAACGTTATTATTGGCCAAATTGTTATCCGCAATGGATTGCGTATTTTGTACAACATATTGGAAGCATGCTTTTTCTATTAGGGCAATTAGGGATATTTGGAATATTCATTTCACAAACCCTTATGCAAAAAGGCAGTCCTGCCTATTCTATTGATAATTCTGCCTTAGTCTGGCCAATGTTCTTGTTTGATGTTTTAATCGATTTCGACGCATTTCCATGGATACCACTATTTGGTTCTATGTTTATCACATTATCTATGTTTGTATTCGTTTCTTTAGGTGAAGGGATTTTAGAATATCACATAAGAAAGCATCGGGGACTAATCGTACAGCGGAAACCATTTTTATTTAGATGGAAGAAGAAAGATCAATTCCATTTTTCTGATGATAAACGCAGTGAAACGAAAACAGAGTAGTGTTAGAAAAATCCAAGGGTTTGATCCTTGGATTTTTTTAATCTAAAAAAATGTATGTTTTTTTGGAATTTATACATCTTAACCTTTAGGAATACATTTTGAAAATGATAATGGAAAGGATGACAAAGAGATGTATGTTACCCTAGGCTATTTACGAGAAACATTATCGAATCATTTAAATCGCAGTGATGGCCAGCAAATTTACAAAAAACTTACAAATCATCAATACAAAAGTGAGGGTGACTTTGTAAGAGATTTAAATGAAGGTGAAATTTCCTTTTTAAATACGATTTTGGAAAAGGAATTGCGTTATGCAATGGAAGAACAAGATGAAAAAAGAGTAAAAGAATTAAATGAGGTATATGAACTTTTATAATAGGTGGTGGTAGATATCGGAGCTATCGAAAGAAATGGTTATATATTTGAACCTGAATTTAGTGTTATCAGTCAAAATGGTGCCATACATGTTTATCTAAATGGTCAGTTTATTGAGGAAATTAAATTTGATTTTTCAGGTAAGTACCCAGAACATTCGAAAATTGAATCGTTAGTGGATGAATATTGTGAAGATCATAAAATATGATATACGATAAAAATATTATGTAAACTAATTTAAAGATCCTACCATGGGTCTTTTTTCTTAAATAATTATAGGAGAGCTAATTCGTTTTCTACTATTCAAGTTGAAAGAAATCTATTAATATATAGCTATATTAATAGTTTAATAATGTACTTTCATTTTGGAAGGTGGATCCTAATATTGAAAAAAATACTTTATTTATTATTTGCATTTTTGATTATACTTTCCATGTATACACCTACAACAAAAGCTGCTACATATACTGACCGAGTAATTGTCATCTTTAAAGATAAGATTGATAAAAATACAATTGATCATGCGAATGGAAAAATTGAAGAATCTTTTCGTAATGTTTCAGCTGTATCTGTTAATATTCCCAAAGAAGATATTGCGACACTTAAAAAGAGTAATAGTGTTTTAGCAGTAGAACAAGATCAGAAAGTGCATGTTTCAAGTCAAATAGTAGATTGGGGAATAAAGGACGTTAATGCTCCGTTGTCATGGAAATCAAAATATACTGGTAAAGGAGTTAAGATAGCGGTTCTGGACACTGGGATTTCAAAACATGAGGATCTGCAGGTTGCTGGAGGCGTGTCGATTACCTCGTATACGAAATCCTATGCAGATGATAATGGGCATGGAACGCATGTAGCTGGCATAATTGGAGCAAAAAATAATGGTATAGGTGTAGTTGGAGTTGCTCCGGATGCAAATCTTTTTGCGGTAAAGGTATTAGATTCTGATGGAAGTGGATATTTAACTGATATTATCTCAGGAATTGATTGGGCCATCAAAAACCAAATGGACATTATTAACTTAAGTTTTGGAACCCCAGAGAATTCAGTTGCATTAAAGCGAATAGTTGATGAAGCATATAAAAAAGGTATTTTGATAGTAGCTGCTGCAGGTAATGGCGGAAATGAAGCTGGTACAGGCAATAATGTCGAATATCCTGCAAAATATAAATCCGTTATTTCTGTTGGGGCGGTTGATAAAAATAATAAGCGCAGTACCTTTTCCGCAACAGGATCTGATTTAGAAGTAGTTGCCCCTGGAATGAACATATTAAGCACATATTTGGATAATGGATATGCGGCTATGAGTGGTACTTCTATGGCATCTCCATTTGTTAGTGGAGCATTAGCTTTATTAAAACAAGCTAATCCAACGTTAACAAATAGCCAGTTAAGGGAAATGCTGAATACAAAAACAATAGATTTAGGAGAGAAAGGGAAGGATAGTTTATATGGTTTCGGTCTAATCCAAACACCATATATACAAACAACTCAAGCGAGTACAGCAACTTCGGACAAGTCAAATAGTAAAAATATAACAGCAGACAAGAATGTGAAAAAAACAATTACAAAAAATATTACGACAAAAATTTCAACTTTTAAAACGAGTTATCGAGTAGGAAATACGGTATGGATTACAACAAAGGTAATAGATAAAAACACAAAAAAACCAATCTCTAAAGCGGATATTACTTTAGTTATCTATTCTCCAAAAGGGAAGTTCAAGAGTATCCATGCATTGACAAGTTCTAAGGGAACCGCATCTTTTAAAATGACTACTAATAGTCGTTTTGTAAAAGGGTACTACCAACTTAAAACAAGTGTAAAGAAAACTAGTTATACAACTGGATATTCTTTAAAAACCATAAAGTTATATTAAAAAATCACTTTTAAGTGATTTTTTTTGTTTTTTTTAGGAAATCACTGAAAAAGGTATTTTATGATCCTATTTTATAAATATTTGAATTTTAAAAATGAAATAAGGAGGATTTTTGTTTCGAATGTCGAAATAAATGTTGAAGAGAAATGTTGAAGGAGGACGTATTATGGGAGAAGGTTATTTAAACAGTTTAAGGGAAAACGCGAATGTTTTATTAGATGACGCTATTGATCAGTTAAAAGGATATTTACGTATTCCAACGATTTCAGCTCAAGATTCGGCTATACCGGAAACCGTTGCCCATGTTGTTTCCATGATTGAAGGGATTGGCGGAGAGGCAAAAATATTGGATGATCTAGGAGGAAATCCTGTTGTCTATGGATTTTTTGCTGCAGGGGAAAACGGTGACAGTGAAAAAACATTGCTTTTCTATAATCATTATGATGTTCAGCCTCCAGAGCCGCTTGATGAATGGAATACAGATCCATTTAATCCAACGGTGATAGACGGAAAATTATTCGCAAGAGGTGCCTCTGATAATAAGGGAGATTTAGTCGCACGCTTAACCGCCATTAAAGTCCTTCAAAACGTTAATGGGGAATTACCTTGCAATATTAAGTTTTTAATTGAAGGAGAAGAGGAGATAGGCAGTCCGAATTTAGCTCCTTATTTACAAAAATATAAGGATCTCTTTAAGGCGGATGCATGTATTTGGGAATTTGGCGGGAAAGATGAAAAGGATCGCATTAGCATGGTTGCAGGTATTAAAGGGATGGCTTATCTAGAATTAACATGTGTTGGTGCAGATATTGATATGCATTCTTCTGTTGGAGCGTATGTTGATAATGCAGCATGGCGCTTAGTACATGCATTAGGAACGATGAAAAATGCCAATAATGAAATTCTTGTAGAAGGATTTTATGATGGAATTACAGAACCAACGGATAACGAAATAAAATCAGTGAAGAATATCCCGTTTTCAGAAGAAGCTGTTTCGCATCTATATGGTTTAAAGAGACCTCTAATTACGAATGCAAAAGGCGTAGATCCACGAGAAGCAATGGTCTTCCATTCAACGATGACAATTTGTGGATTAGAAAGCGGCTATACCGGCAATGGTGCTAAAACAGTTCTTCCTAAAAGTGCAAAGGCAAAAGTTGATTGTCGTTTAGTTCCAGGTCAGGATCCAGATCATATTTTATCATGTGTACAGACACATTTAGAAAAACATGGCTTCTTAGACGTAAAGGCAGAAATGATTAATGGCCAAAAGGCATACCGTTCTGATTATGATCATCCATTTGTTACACATGTATTAAATACTGCAGAAGAAACGTACCAAGCGGAAGTCATCCTGGCACCTAATTCCGCGGGAACGGGTCCAATGTATGAATTCGGAAAGCAATTACAGCTGCCGATTGTTAGTACTGGTATTGGCTGGGTAGAATCGAAGGCACATGCACCAAATGAATCAATCCGAGTAAAGGATTTTGAGCAGGGTATTGTTCATATGGCATATATGTTATCAGGTTTTTCAAAGGCTTTGCATCAATAAAGATAGAGTGGCAGTGCTGTAACTGCCACTCTTAAGTATCATATTAGTGAACAGTCTTTTTTAGACGAAGGCTGCTTCTTACATACTGTAAACTTAATAAAATGGATATGATACTTACAATAATCATAATAACTCCTAAAATTTGCATATTTTCGGGGATTATTTTTTTCCCAAAGACTAGTCCGAGTACAACAGAGGATAATATCGAACCTAAGTATCGGCAAGTTTGAAAAAGCCCGGATGAAGTTCCGATAATATTTTCTGGTGTTGCTTCAAGCATTGCTACTTGAAGTGCTACATTTCCTAGACCATAGCCAATCCCTAAAAATGCCAGAATAATTCCCATCACCAAGATTGGAACATGAATAAAGAAAACAGCAAGAAGAATTGCTCCTATTAACATAAGAAATGCTCCTGCTATAATCGGCTGTCTGGCACCTGCTTTGTCAATCCATTTTCCTGCTAGGGGAGAGACAATGATACTTGTACCTGACATAAAGAGCATAAGCAACCCGCTGGTGCGAACACTTAAATGCATCTCGTCTTGAAAATAAGTCGGCATTCCAAAAAATAAGCAATAGTTAAATAAGTTTAAGACGATAAATTGGAGATATACGGATGTTAGTGCGTGATTAGTTTTAAATAGACGAACATCTATAAATGGATCACTCGCTTTTAATTCTCTCCAAATAAATAAAAGAATAAATACAATACCACCAATACCGGCAATATAATGAGGAGAAGCATTGAAAGAAAGTAAGAACCAAAGAAGTAAAATCATACCCGCAGCAAACAAAAATATCCCGAGAAAATCAAGATGCAGAAGTACATTTTTAAAACTCGAACCTTCTTGTTTTTCATCCTTTGGAAACATGTACCATCCGAGAAAAAAGCTAATAATGATAAAAGGGAAATTCACAGTGAAAATGGCTGGCCAATCTCCCCATATGATTAGAAATCCTCCTAAGGTTGGTCCAAGTGCTGTCATGGCAGATGCAAAAATCGAAAGGACTGCAAGGGCCGATGCTTGTTTTTCATGAATATTGGATTGAACGAGAGCGATACCAGAAGGATAAATAGCTCCGCTTCCAATCGATTGAAATAATCTCATGATTAGTAAAACGAAGAATGTTGGTGCAAGCGGTGCACAGAAAGCAGAAATTGCTACCAGAATTAATCCTATTAAAAAAAGTTTTTTCCTTCCGATTAAATCACCTATTTTTCCCGTCACTGGCTGAGCAATTGCACTAGCTAGGTAGAAAGAGGAAATTAGCCATGAAACCGTTGTAAAGGAAAGCTGAAAATCTCTTTGGATACTATGTAAAGCTAAAGATATCATGGATGAATTTAAAGGATTTAACATAGTGCCCGAGGCCACAGCCGTTAGAAAAATGGCGCGGCTTTTCTTCAAATTTTTCATTATTTCACCTGTGCAAGGAATTCTTCTGTCGTTCGGATTTTTCCGATCTTTGGAAAGGTAAAACGAATAGAAGAATCATGTTCTTCTTTACTAAAGGTGGTCATGGCATCTGTGATGAAAATTTGATTATAACCATATTGGAATGCTTCACGAGCAGTGCTTTCAACGCCAATGTTTGTTGCAATCCCACATAAAACAATGGTATTAATTCCTCTACGGCGCAGTTGAACATCTAAATCAGTTCCAAAAAAAGCACCCCATTGCCGTTTGGTTACAATATAATCATTTTCTTTGACATCTAGTTTCGGATCAAACTCTGCCCAGTCTACAGGACGTTCCATTGTATTTGCATTTTTCGGTAGGTCTGTCTCTGGTGTCAATACATCTTTGCCATCATGAAAAGCAACACGAACGAAACTAATGAAACTATTATGTTCACGAAACTTTTGGATTAATTTTACCGCATTGTCGACAACTTCGTTTCCTCCAGGCATTTTTACAATCCCTTTTTGTAAATCAATTAGAACAAGTGCGGTTTTATTAAAATCAATATTTAATTCGTTCATGGTAATCCTCCTATTGTACTTTTAATGTTAAAGATAATACAGTTTTAGGCCTGTAGTCTTCTTATCTTCTCTATTTTTCGATTTAGCCTTGTTATTAATTCAGCAAATATCTCTTTTTCCTCATCTTTCCAATCTGATAAAATCTCTTCATAAGAAATTCTTCTTTCCATTTTCGCTGACAACAAAGCAGTTTTTCCAGAATCTGAAATAGAAATTAAATTTACTCTTGCATCATTAGCATCTGTATTTCTGTCTATATGACCTTTTACTTCTAGTGCTTGAATTTGTCGACTTAAAGTTGAAATATTTAGTTGAAATAGATCGGAAAGTGATCGAATTGTTTTAGGGCCTTCATTAAATAGAGTATGTAAAATTAAGTAGCCTGAACGGTCTAAACTATTTTTACTCCCATCTAAAGTCCGTTTAAAATCCGCTCTTCTTAATAATGTAACAATTTCAATTTCAATTGTGTCTGTAGCATCTTTTTCAAATTTACCCATATTATTCTCCCTTCATACAAATCATTTTTGATATGAGGCAGTTGTATTATATATGTTAATACTTTCATTATGCAAGTAATTTGTTATTAAAATGAAAAAATGGACCATTGATTGAATCAACAGTCCATTGCATCTTTATTATAGTTTAAATGAGCTTTTTAATGAGACAATCCGATTAAATACTAGTAATTCATTAGTTGTATACTTAGTGTCTACATTAAAATAACCATGTCTGAAAAACTGGAACTTATCTTGAGGTTTTGCATCTTTCATATTATTTTCTACAAAACCATTTACAATTTCCAAGGAACCTGGGTTAATTTTTTCAATAAATGATTTTTCGTCCTCATTGTCATCATCTAGAATAAGGGAGTCATACAAACGAAACTCAGCAGGTTTCGCTTGGGTCGCTTCCACCCAATGAATGGTTCCTTTTACTTTTCTACCGGTAAAGCCTGTTCCGCTTTTCGTTTCCGGATCGTAAGTACAATGAAGTTCAATTACTTCACCGTTTTCATCTTTAATCACTTCTTCACATTTGATAAAGTAAGCATGCTTGAGACGTACTTCATTACCAGGGAAGAGGCGGAAGTATTTGTTTGGAGGATTTTCCATAAAATCCTCTTGTTCGATATAAATTTCGCGTGAAAATGGTATTTGGCGAGTTCCCATTTCTGGTACTTCCGGATTATTTTCAGCATCTAACATTTCCACTTGGTCTTCTGGATAATTCGTAATTACCACTTTTAATGGTTTTAAGACAGCCATTGTACGTGGAGCTTTCAACTTTAAATCTTCACGGATAAAATGTTCGAGCATTTGAACATCAACAGTAGCATTATTACGTGCAACACCAATTTCCCGGCAAAACGCTATGATTGCTTCAGGTGTAAATCCTCTTCTCCTAAGTCCAGAAATCGTTGGCATCCTTGGGTCGTCCCAACCATCAACAATTCCTTCGTCCACAAGTTGTTTTAATTTCCGTTTGCTCATCACTGTATTGGTAATATTGTAACGTCCAAACTCAATTTGCTGAGGCGTGGACTTCATTTCACAATTTTCAACAACCCAATTATATAGTGGGCGTTGATCCTCAAACTCAATCGAGCAAAGTGAATGCGTAATGCCTTCAATTGCATCCTCAAGAGGATGTGCGAATGCATACATAGGATAGATGCACCACTTATCGCCTGTATTATGATGAGTAGTATGAGAAATACGATATAGAACTGGATCACGCAAATTAATGTTAGGGGAGGACATATCAATTTTAGCTCTTAATACTTTTTCCCCGTTTTGAAACTCTCCATTTTTCATACGTTCAAACAAATCTAAATTTTCGCTGGCAGTTCTGTTTCGATAAGGACTTTCTTTCCCTGGCTCTGTTAAAGTTCCACGGTATTCACGTATTTCGTCTGCAGATAAGTCTTCTATATATGCTAGTCCTTTATTAATTAATAAAACTGCACGTTTATACATTTCATCAAAATAATTTGAAGCAAAACATAGATTTTCCCACTTATAGCCAAGCCATTCTATATCCTTTTTAATGGATTCAACAAATTCCACATCTTCTTTTATAGGGTTTGTATCATCGAATCGTAAATTTGTTTTCCCATTAAATTCAGCAGCTGTGTCAAAATTTATGCTAATTGCTTTTGCATGACCAATATGTAAGTATCCGTTTGGTTCAGGAGGGAACCGTGTAATAATTTCCTTGTGTTTACCTGACTTTAAGTCATCTATAATAATATTTTTAATAAAATTGGATGAATGACTACTTGAATCCATACTATTTCTCCTTCCATATTTGAAAACCCATATTTCTTAATATACCAATTATACATACAGATTTGTAGTAAGAATACCATTTTCTAGTCAACATATTATTGGTTTTCTTGTAATAACACTCAACTTATATTTTTAGCAGAAATCATACTAAAAATCAAAGCATTCCTTTAGCAGATTATTATTTGGATACGATATAATATTTATTATTATACAAATCGATATGAGAGTGGGGAAAAATCATGATAGATTTAAGAAGTGACACTGTTACAAAGCCAACAGAAGATATGAGAAAGGCAGCATATATAGCTGAAGTTGGCGATGACGTATATGGTGAGGATCCTACCATATTGAAATTAGAAGAAACGGCGGCGGATATTTTAGGAAAAGAATCAGCACTCTTTGTTACGAGTGGAACACAAGGAAATCAAGTTGCTGTTTTAACTCATTGCCGTCCGGGAAGTGAGGTTTTGCTAGAATCAGAATCTCATATATTTTACTATGAAGCAGCAGCGGTTGCGGCTTTGGCTGGGGTTCAAACTCGGACAATAGTAGGGTGCAAAGGTGCAATGGATCCTAAAGATATTAATGAGGCAATTCGATCTGATGATATTCATTTTCCTGAAACAAGCCTCATTTGTTTAGAAAATACCCATAATCGTGCTGGCGGGGCAGTGGTACCGGTTTCTAATATGAAAAAGATTTATGAAATAGCTAACAGCTTTCATATTCCAGTCCATGTTGATGGTGCAAGATTATTTAATGCTGCAGCTGCTACAAAATGTTCCGTTATAGAATTTACGAAATATTGTGATACAGTTCAAATTTGTCTATCAAAAGGACTAGGTGCGCCTGTTGGATCTATTCTTGCTGGAAGTAAAGAATTTATCCAATCAGCAAGAAAATGGCGGAAAAGACTAGGTGGGGGACTAAGACAAGCTGGAATTATTGCGGCTCCTGGTTTGATCGCACTAACAAAAATGACTGATAGGCTTCCTGAGGATCATGCTAATGCAAAACGATTAGCTGATGGATTGCAGAATATAGCCGGGATTGAAGTGCAAAATGATGTGGAAACCAATATTGTTCTGGCAGACGTGAAAGGAATGGGGATAAGTTCTGATGACTTTGTAAAAGCATTGAAAAGAGAAGGAGTTTTAGCCGGAACCTTTGGTCCAACTTTGGTTCGTTTTACGACACATTTTGATGTTTCGACTTCGGATATTGAAAACGCACTTATCCAGATAAAAAAGGTTAGAGCAATCTAACCTTTTCTATTTTGAATATTTTTTTTTGCAAATTGTAATGAAAATAGGTGTATTAATTAGTACAACTACCCCTTATGGCTCATAGTCTATTAATGTAAATAGATAAAAAATGGCGAAAGGGGATATTTATTCATGAGTTATCGCAATCCAGGTCATTGTGGACCAATTCATTGTCCACCTAACTGTGCACCAACCCAATATGATCCAGGAAGTGTTGATCCTCCACAACAAGCTGTAAAAACAACCTATTTCCCACATGTCGTTCAGCATGTACACCCATCACATACAACAAACGTTAATAAACATGTGATTACGCACCAACACTATTTTCCACACACAGAATCTTGTGTGACAGAATGTTGTGAACAGCACGTCTTTTGTGGTGCACCAGTAAATCCGTGTTGTCCACCAATGCCACCAAGACCATATGGGTTTTAATTTTTATTATATTAAGGATCTCACATCTTGTGAGGTCTTTTTTTGTTCATAATATATTTCGGTATTTGCATTTGTTATGATGATAACTATTATTCATTATAAGTATTTCTTGTTTTTACTTTATGGCTCTACCCTGAAAACCCACCCTACGGTCAAAAAAACAAAAAAAAAGTAGGGGGTAAGGGACAAACCGTATTTTTTTAAAAAATTTGCCCATATTAAAATTGAGATTATTTAATTGTTAGGCACTTGGTTTGAGATCGACATCATATCCAAGTGTCTTTAATTTTTTTACAGCCCTCCTAACAAGTGTTTCTTCTCTTCGCTTGTCAAAATAATCAGAGCCCAGATCTTGATAAGTTTCTTTTTTATTTAGTAAATGATAGACAATTTTAAGAACTGCATGCCCTACTGCTACAGCTGCTCGATTTTTCCCTCTTCTAGAGGCAATGCGATGATATTTTGATGTTAAAAAATTAGGTTCTTTCTTTTTCCTGCCAATTGCGTGACCCACTTCAATCAGTGTGCTTCTTAGAAATTTATTCCCTTTTCGAGTTTTTGCCGATTTCTTTTTTCCTGCACTTTCATTGTGACCAGGAGTCATTCCTGCCCACGATGCTAAATGTTCTGCTGAAGGAAATCGGTCCATATTAGTTCCTATATCCGCAATTAAATATTCAGCACTACGGCGGCCTATACCGGGAATAGTCATAATCCTTTCTATATCCTCTTCTGATGGACTCAATCGTTGAGCTACTTCATCGTCAAGTCGTTCAATTTGTTCATCAAGAAAATCTAAGTGTTTAAGTTGAAGTTCCCACATCATTTGTTGATGGCATCCAATGATTCCAGTTAAGGCATATTCTAACTGGTCTTTTTTCTCTTTTAGACGACCTAAGGCAAGTTGAGCTAATTTGGCAGGATCTGTTTCTCCACTAATCATCGCTTCTATCATCATACGGCTTGATACACCAACTACTGAGCTCGCAACTGAACCTAGCTTAATGTTGGCACCTTCTAATACCTTTTGCAGTCGATTTACTTCACGTGTGTGTTCCTCTACTAAGCTGCGACGATATCGAACAAGCTCTCGTAATTCACGTTGATCACGTGAAGGAATAAAACTACTTTTAAGAAGTCCGTGACGCAATAGATCGGCAATCCACTCAGCATCCTTTACATCGGTCTTTCTTCCTGGTACTGCTTTAATGTGTTGGGCATTTACTACAAGCAAATTTAGATTGACACATTCAAGAACATTATAGACTGGCTTCCAATATACACCAGTACTTTCCATCGCAACATCCGTACAATGGTGACCATTGATCCAATCAAGAAGATGCAGAAGATCATGTGTCATTGTTCCGAATGTACGAATCTCTTTTGTTGTAGGAGTTATTACGCAGCCTACAATCGAGTCCTTGTGAATATCCAATCCACAAGCATATTGAACCATTACTCTCATTTAACAACACCTCATAACAAACAAAGGATTACGGTTGGTGCAACAACCTCTTGTAGGGCAATCTACCCTGCGTACTTCCCGAAGGAGTAACAATAATATGTGCACCAGGCGTTGGGGTCCGTCTGTTAATAGAGCTCGCAGCATCACAGAGCCTCGACCTCTTGACGCCAACCGCACTCTCTTTATTGCCAGAGAGGATAGTTTTCATTCATTTATGTGCTTATTCTTTTGCATGGATGTCTGTTAAAGGTAAATGTTGATATTTGATACCTGTCCGAATTCTAGATATAATCAATATAAGAACAAACATTCGGGAGACTATCAAGGTGAGTAAAGCGTTTAGCAACTTGTTAAAATTTATTGACAAATTACCCCATACCCAAAAAGAACAAGTGCATCAATGGGTTAAACGCTATGTTGAACCTTCTTCCTCTGCTGGCGGTCGTTTAATTAATGAAATGAGAGAAACTCGCTTCAAAGAAGGATTCGAGTGTCCTCATTGTTCATCGGAACACGTTGTTCGGTTCGGAAAGTATAAGAGTCGGCAACGGTATCAATGTAAATGCTGTAATAAAACCTTTACTGACACAACAAATAGCGTCTTGTACCGCTCTCGAAAAGGCGACGAATGGATTACATTTGTTGACTGTATGTTCAAATGCTATTCCCTGCGGAAATCGGCTGAAATCGTAGGGGTTACTTGGGTTACTCTTTTTTACTGGAGACACAAACTGCTGTCTGCTTTAAAACAAATGGATGTTGACCACTTTGATGTTATCGTTGAGATTGACGAGACCTATTTCCTGTACTCTCAAAAAGGGCAACGTAGCATTACGGAACGTAAACCACGCAAACGTGGCGGAAAGTCCAAACACAGAGGAATCAGTCACGAACAGGTATATGTTCTCGTTGCCAGAGACCGAACTAAAGCAACTGTCTCCAAAGTTGTCTGTATGGGGCGTATTGTAAAACCGAAAGTTGATGACTTAATTGGTTCTAAACTGTCCGAAGAAAACGTGATTGTAACCGATGCTTGGAAGGCTTACAAAACCTATGCGAAAGAAAAAGGTTTAGAGCATTATCGTATTAAATCAGACGGTGGTAAACACGTCATCAAAGGCTTGTATCACATCCAGAATGTCAACGGTCTCCATTCCCGTCTAAAACAGTGGATAGACCGTTTTTAAGGTGTGGCATCAAAGTATCTGGATAATTACCTTGCTTGGTTCTTATTTGTCGATAGTCGTAGTAAAGAAAGCACGAAACAGCATATAAAGGAATTTTTATTAACATCATTTGTATTTGAAATGACTGACACATATGACAGTTTGCGTCTATCTAAGTTCAAGATATAGTTCACATTAAGTATCACACATACTATAAAAACAGCATAAATGGAGTGAGCTTCGCTGGAAAATGCTATATTCTTTTATAAACCTAAAAAGTGGGAAATTGTGTTATTTGAAATTATTCGCTTTATTACTTTATTGTTTTCCATTGGGATGATGTTAAAGGGTGCAATTGTGAATGACTGGTTTTTCTGTGCCCTTGGTATTTTAATTTTTATTGCGTTTTTTCTACTATTCCGACATTATCAGGGAGATATCCGAGGGTATGTGGCGGTTTATCCAAATAAAATAATCGAAAAGAAGAAACACACAATAGAAGTATTTTTAAACGATGTGATTGAAGTTAGACATTTTAAAAAGGCAATAGGGACAAGGCAAACTTGGTATATGGATTGTTTGCAATTTTTTGTTAAAGAACAGGAAATTCCAATACTAATTAATCCTTCGTTTAAAGGAACAGTAGTACCCCATAATATGACCGAAGAAACAAAGGCAATTTTGAATTTTTTAAGAGCTAATTTTCCTTCAATTAAATTTACAAAAGAAGAATGGAAGGGACCTTATTAAAAATGTTGATTTTTACAAAAAGTGGGAAACCCAATTTTTGCGGATTTCCCTTTTGTTTAATCAAAAATTCAACATTAAAATTTAACAGAGCCTACTTTATAAATAATCTCCATTAAATCATCATGGTTTTGAATTCGATAAGAGAAAATCCTTTTTACTAAGGCTTTGTTAAACCTTAATGTTGATAATTGATAATTACGAACGAATATTCTATGAAAGGTAACAATTAGGTTCGGAGATGATTTGTCTATGGATTTTAAGGAGCTAAAAAAGCTTGCTGATACATTAGACGATAGTGGTAAGCAGGAACTTATCTTCTTTTTGCAATCCCGAACCAAGGGTGTCGGCTCCTGTTCGAATAATTGACGAAATCCAGGAGCAGAAGCACAAAGATGGTCTTGTTTGTCCGCATTGCAAAACCCATTCTGTCGTTCGTTTTGGGAAGTACGCCGTAAAAACACATACTGGAGAGGTTAAACGTCAGCGTTACCGCTGTAAATCCTGTCTCCAAACATTTAATGACCTTACAAACACACCTCTTCAACGAACGAGAAGACCTCATGCCGTGCCTGTTTACTGTCACCTACACGAACACAAAGCTTCGGCTTTCTGCTTATTCTTGTTAAGCTCACAGGCAGGTTTGGGATTAGCAATCCATAAGAAACAACCCGAGTTGAATTATGCTAAAATGTAGTTAAAGTAAAATGTAGATATCCCTCAGGAACAAAGGAGAACTAAAAATGAGAAAACTTGTTCTATTTCTGCACGCATCGCTTGATGGTTTTGTAGAAGGGTCGAATGGTGAAATGGACATTGGCTGGGTTTCCTACGATGCTGATTTGGAGAAACACGCGAAAGAAATTCTGAGTACTGCCGACACTGTCATTTGGGGACGTGGGACTTATCAGATGATGCACAGTTACTGGCCATCTGTGCCTTCGAATCCATCAGCTTCGCAGCATGAACGGAATCATGCCGAGTGGATCGAAAAGACAGCCAAAATCGTTTTTTCCACGACGTTGGAGAAAGTCGAATGGAATAATTCCAGACTCGTGAAAGAAGATGTCGAAGAAGAGATCAATAACCTCAAACAGCAGCCAGGCAAGGATATGGTCATCCTCGGCAGTCCTAGGTTCGCACACCACCTTATGCAGCTTGATTTAATTGATGAGTATAAAATTACGGTTTCTCCCGTCCTGATCGGTAAGGGATTGCCGTTATTCCAAGGTCTCAAGGAGAAGATCAATCTTAAGCTAATCGAAAACAAGACCTTTGATTCTGGAGCCATAGGTCTCGTTTACCAGAAGGTAAGATGACCATGTCACTTAAGGTGATTACGCTAACGGGAGACGATAGCTCAATTAACCGCCTTTTCATAAAGGCGGTTTTCTTATGGTCACAAATCAACATTAGAATTTAACATAACCTTTACTAAAGATATAGCATCTGCTTCTACGAGTAAAACGTACCTTCCAGTTATTTTACCTAAATAAAGATTTTGTCCAAAATCTGCTAATAATTCGGTAATCGTTGTTTTGCCTGATTTAATTTTAAATTCGGCCACAATTATGAAATCCAGAAGTTGTGAGGTAGAATACATAACTCTGTCGTTAATCGTTCTTGGATTTCACGCTTAATACTTGCTTTCAAGATTTCCATTTTCTTTTTCAAATAGCTATAAAACTGGTCGTTATCTGCAAAGATATGATGGTCATACTACACATGTTTATAAATTAAGGTATAGAAAACGAGATTTCATCAGATAATGGAAGGCGTTTTAAAAAAATGCTCTTTTCGTAAACTTTGTTGCTTTTTTGACAACTTTGAAGAGTTCAAAGATCAAACCAATTTTGAGGTTTCGAACGTGCCCGAAGTCAGACGAAAAGCGGGTTAACAGTCACATTCAGGCTTCGAACGTGCCCGAAGTCAGACGAAAAGCGGAGTAACGGTCACATTCAAGC
>NZ_JBYSWK010000051.1:0-26832 GCF_058781025.1 Heyndrickxia sp. FW510-T9
TAATTATAAAATGTGTATTTGTGCACGCCAAAATCCCGCTACAATAAGGGTTTCTTCTTGAAAATTAAAATTAAAAATTATATAAATAAAATAATTGTATTGACTATTCAAATATATCAATCTATACTTATGAAATATAATCTTAATGAAATTTTAAGAAATTCAACAAATTTCGACATATAAGCTTCTTAAGTTAGGAGGATTTGTATTGGGCAATCAACCAATTTTACAAGTACAAGACTTACGTACTTCTTTCCGAATACAAGATGAGTTCCATGCTGCGGTGGATGGCGTTACATTAACGGTTAATGAAAACGAAGTTGTCGCAATTGTAGGGGAATCAGGATGTGGAAAAAGTGCATTTGCTCTTTCCCTCATGGGTTTGCATCCAGATGGAAGAACAAAACTAGAGGGTAATGTTAATTTCAGTGGTCGGAATCTTCTTTCACTTTCAACATCAGAAATGAATAAGGTTCGTGGAAAAGATATTGGGATGATCTTTCAAGATCCTCTTACTGCACTTAATCCGTTAATGACTTGTGGAAAGCAAATTGAAGAAAGCATGAACTATCATACAAAATTATCTGCCTCTGAAATTAAATTAAAGGCATTGGAACTCCTAAAAAAAGTTGGGATTCCTAATCCTGAGCGGACATATAAACAATATCCACATGAATTATCCGGTGGGATGCGTCAACGTGTAGTTATTGCGATTGCTATTGCATGTAATCCAGCACTTGTGATTGCGGATGAACCTACAACTGCTTTAGATGTGACTATTCAAGCTCAAATAATGGACTTGCTAAAAGATCTTCAAAAGCAAATGAAGACAGGAATTATTCTTATCACCCATGACCTTGGGGTTGTTGCCGAAATGGCGGATCGTGTGGCGGTTATGTATGCTGGGCAAATTGTGGAATTAGCGGATGTAAAGACATTATTTAAAAATCCACTTCATCCATATACACGTTCTTTATTAAATTCTATCCCATCTACAACATCAGGAAATGATCGATTGCATGTTATAAAAGGGATCGTTCCATCACTACAAAATCTTCCGAGACAAGGCTGCCGTTTTCAAGCTCGTATTGATTGGATAGATGAACAAGAACATGAAGAAAATCCAATTTTGCGGGAAGTTGAGCCTAATCATTATGTACGCTGTACATGCTATAAAAACTTTCACTTTCCAGAAAACTTAGGGGACATGAACGATGACATTTCTTAAAGTTAATAATCTCAAAGTCTATTATCCTATTAGAGGTGGTTTTTTCAGAAAAGTCGTTGACCATGTGAAAGCGGTAGACGATATCAGTTTTGAATTAAAACCAGGAGAAACATATGGACTCGTTGGAGAGTCAGGATGCGGGAAAACAACGACTGGCCGAACGCTTATTGGTCTAAATAAAGCGACATCTGGTGAAATTCTTTTTGAAGATAAAGACCTTACAAAATTAAGTAAAAAAGAATTTAATAATATTCGCAGAGATGTTCAAATGATTTTCCAGGATCCTTATTCTTCCTTAAATCCAAGAAAACGTGTTTTGGATATTATTGCAGAGCCTATACGCAATTTTGAAAATTTATCAAAATCAGAAGAAAAAGATAAAGTGGCGTACTACATTGAGAAAGTTGGATTGAATGCAGAATCCATTTATAAGTATCCGCATGAGTTCTCAGGCGGACAGCGTCAACGGATCGGGATTGCAAGGGCTTTAACACTTAAACCAAAACTAATTATAGCGGATGAGCCTGTATCTGCTTTGGACGTCTCTGTACAGGCTCAAGTGTTGAACTTCATGCAGGATATTCAAAAGGAATTCAATTTAACGTATTTATTTATCAGCCATGACTTAGGTATCATTCAACATATGTGTGACCGCATTGGTATTATGTATCGTGGTCAATTTGTAGAAGAAGGAACAAGCAACGAAATTTATACAAGTCCGCAACACATTTATACGAAACGTTTAATTTCCGCTATTCCGGATATTAATCCTGAAAACCGAGATAGACAGTCGGAAATGCGTGAGGAAGTTAATGCTGAGTATAAGAATTCTTATGATAAATATTTCAATGCTGAGGGTAAAGTACACAAACTGAAAGCTATTTCTGACACACACTTTGTTGCACTACCATAGGGAGAGGGGATTATAGAATATGTTGAAGTTTATATTGCGAAGAGTTTTAATTATGATCCCTCAGTTGTTTATTTTGAGTATTCTTATCTTTGCAATGGCGAAGGCCATGCCAGGAGATGCTTTAACAGGACAATTAGCAAGTAATCCAAAAATGGACGCGCAAACCTTGCATGAATTGAAAGAAAAGCTAGGGTTGCTTGATCCTCCATACGTTCAATATGGAAGATGGATTAAGGGATTAATTCATGGGGATCTTGGAATGTCTATAATACACCAAGTACCTGTTACAGATTTAATTGCAGGAAGAATGTGGAATACCATCCTTTTGTCTGCATGTGTTTTAATCCTAAGTTATCTTATTTCCATCCCGCTTGGCATTGTAAGTGGTAGGTGGACTGATTCCTGGGCAGATAAAGCGATTGTAGGATATAACTACCTGACATTTGCTACACCACTATTCATTTTTGCGCTTTTAGTGTTGTTTGTCTTTGGATTTGTCTTAGGTTGGCTTCCAACGAGTGGAAGTGTGGACATTCGAGTTGATGATGGAACGTTTGCTTACTATATGAGTAAGTTGAATCATCTCATACTACCATCCTTTTCGGGGGCGATTATAAGTACAACCGTAACGATTCAATTTCTGCGGAATGAAATTATAGATACAAAAATAAAGGACTTTGTTAAAACTGCAAGAGCAAAAGGGGTTAATGAATCAAAGGTTTATACACGCCATATTTTAAGAAACTCCTTTTTACCAATAGCAGCTTTTCTCGGATACGAAATTACAGGTTTAATAGGTGGTTCTGTATTCTTGGAATCCATCTATGGTTATCCAGGAATTGGACAGCTTTTCATATCCTCAATCTCACAACGTGACTTTAGTGTCGTTACAGCTCTTGTTATGATATCTGGTCTAGCTACACTAATCGGAACATTGCTTTCAGATATTATATTAAGTGCAGTAGATCCACGTATTAGAATTGAATAGCAAGAGAGAGGAGGTAAAGGACAAACATGAAAGCTGAAGTTATCAATCCTACAGAAGTAAAAGTGAAGAAAAAAAATAGTAATGGTGCATTCTCAGTTATGTTGAGAGAGATAGTAAAAGACAAGCTTGCTCTATGCTCATTGATTTTGCTGGCCATTATTTTAATTATCGTATATGGTGCATCGCTTTTGTTAGATCAAGAGAAAATTGTCACAGTCGATTTATTATCGATCTACTCACCTCCATCTGCTGAACATTTATTAGGGTCAGATTATGGCGGCCGAGATATATTGGGACAACTAATCATTGGTGCTAAAAATTCATTCACTATCGGTTTATGTATAACACTGTTAACAGGTGCCGTTGGCCTTTGCGTAGGTCTTTGTGCAGGTTACTTCGGGGGTAAAGTGGATAATGTTATCATGCGAATTATTGACTTTATTATTATCCTGCCATCATTAATGTTAATTATCGTATTCGTTACGATTGCTCCTAAATATAATGTTTATACGTTTATCTTAATCATGAGTGTATTCTTATGGACTGGTAAAGCAAGGTTAATTCGTTCGAAGACCCTTTCAGAACGTGAACTGGACTATGTTCAAGCTTCAAAGACCTTGGGAACACCGAACTGGAAAATTATTTTTCGTGAGGTGCTACCAAACTTAAGTTCTATTATTATCGTTAATTTGACTTTAAATCTTGCTGGAAATATTGGGATCGAGTCAGGTCTAACCTATCTAGGATTTGGATTACCGGAAAGTACTCCAAGTTTGGGTACTCTCGTGAGCTACGCATCCAATCCAGATGTTCTTCAAAATAAATGGTGGATTTGGTTACCCGCATCAATATTAATTTTAGTATTGATGCTGTGTATAAATTTCATCGGACAAGCACTAAAACGTGCAGCCGATGCAAGACAAAGATTAGGATAAAAGGGAGGAAAAAGAAAAGATGAGAAAAAAGCATCTATTTAAGTTTATGAGTCTCATCGTCGTTCTAGGCTTACTGTTATCAGCATGTGGCAGTAAAACAGGCGGCAAAAAGACGGCTGATAAGCCAAAAGAAGATATTAGTAATTTCCCGATGGTAGTTAAGAACAACAAGAGTGCAGAGGCTGATGGAAGTCTAAACTATGCTCTAGTATCTGACACTCCATTTGAAGGAACTCTAAATTATGCATTTTACGAAGGAAACCCGGATGCAGAAGTAATGCAATTCTTTGATGAACCATTATTTGCAACAAATGGCGACTATGAATTTACAAATGATGGTGCGGCATCATATGAAATGTCAAATGATAATAAAACCATCACTGTAACAATTAAGGACAATGTAAATTGGTCTGATGGTAAACCTGTTACTGCGGAAGATTATAAATATTCATTCCTAGTAATTGGTAGCAAAGATTATACTGGTGTTCGCTATGGTGATGCCATTATTCAAAGTATTGTTGGTATGAAAGATTACCATAAAGGAAAAGCAAAAGATATCTCTGGTATTAAAATTCTTGGAGATAAAAAGCTTTCCATTACATTTACAGAATCAAACCCATCTTTATTGACTGGTTTATGGCCATATGCAATGCCTAAGCATTATCTTGGCAATATTCCAATCAAAGATCTTGCTAAATCTGATAAAATTCATAAAACTCCAATTGGTTTTGGTCCTTTCAAAATCAAGAAAATTATTCCTGGAGAATCAGTTGAATTCGAACGCAACGATGACTATTATGCAGGAAAAGCTAATTTAAAGTCATTAGTATTAAAAGTTGTTAACCCTAAAGTAATTTTACAATCACTTAAAAAAGGCGATGTTGATGTAGCGGATTTCCCTACAGATCAATACCTTGCTGCAAAAGGATCTAAGAACTTCGAATTCGTTGGTAAAGTGGATTTAGCATACAGCTATATCGGCTTCAAATTAGGACATTGGGATGCGAAAAAAGGTGTTAACGTAATGGATAACCCTAAATTTGCTGACAAGCGTTTACGTCAAGCGATGGGATATGCGTTAGATGAAAAATCTGTTGGAGACAAAATCTATAACGGTTTACGTTTCCCAGCAACAGGCTTAATCCCACCATCTTTTGCAAGCTGGTACAACAAGGATACAGACCCAGTAGGATTTGATCCTGAAAAAGCGAAAAAATTGTTAGACGATGCTGGATATAAAGATGTTGATGGTGATGGTTTACGTGAAGATCCGAATGGTAAGAAATTCACAATTAATTTCTTAGCAATGAGTGGTGGAGATACTGCTGAACCGCTTGCTAAATTCTATATGCAATGCTGGAAAAATGTTGGATTAGATGTTCAACTAGTAGATGGACGTTTAGCTGAATTCAACTCATTCTATAAAATGGTTCAAAATGATGATCCAAAAGTAGATGTGTATGCAGCTGCTTGGGGAACTGGTACTGACGTAGATCCATACGGATTATACGGAAGAGATGTTCCATTCAACTACTCTCACTTCGTAAGCGAGAAAAACGATCAATTATTAGCTGATGGTCATTCAGTAAAAGCATTTGATCATGATTATCGCCAAAACGTTTATAATGAATGGCAAAAATATATGAACGATGAAATGCCTATAATCCCTACATTATTCCGTTCTGCAATCACTGCAGTTAACAATCGTGTTACAGGATACTCAGTTGATCCAGCTGCTCAACACGTTTGGATGAACGTAGGCGTATCAAGCAATACTCCAGATGTTGAATAATTGTTAGACTAATGAAGATCCCAAATTGGGGTCTTCTTTTTTTTATAATCTTATATTGAACATCTGATGAATACTTCTGAATCTGCGTAAATAGTCGGGAAGCAAATAGGACTATGCGTTTTTTTATTCTATCTAACGCTATAGTTGTTTTTTAAAATTGTTAGTCTCGCATAATACTTTATAGAAAATTTAAAATATTTGAGGAAAAAGTACTACTAAACAATTAGTGAAAATCCATATTTATCAATGATTCATAGTTGTATAGGAACTATTACTTAGTTAAAAAGTTTAATTTGAAATTATATAAATAAAAAAACTATATTGACTATTCGAATATATCAATCTATAATTTGGTTAATGAATTTAATGAAATTTTAATAAAATTTTAAATTTTGACATCAAGGTTTCTTTGTTAAGGGGGATTTATATTGGGAAATCAACCACTTTTACAATTACAGAACCTACGTACCTCATTTCGTATTCAAGATGAATATTTTGCTGCTGTTGATGACGTTTCATTAACTGTTCAAGAGAACGAAGTGGTTGCAATAGTAGGGGAGTCTGGATGTGGAAAAAGTGCGCTAGCTCTGTCGGTCATGGGATTACATCCTGATGGAAGAACGAAATTAGAAGGCAATGTTAACTTTAATGGGAGAAATCTTCTTTCATTGTCAACAGGGGAAATGAATAAGATTCGCGGGAAAGATATTGGAATGATCTTTCAAGATCCGCTTACTGCGCTTAATCCATTAATGACTTGTGGGAAGCAAATTGAAGAAAGTATGACATATCATACGAAGCTTTCAAGTTCTGAAATTAAAGCACGAACGATTGAACTCTTGAAAAAAGTAGGAATTCCTAATCCTGAAAGAACATATAAGCAATACCCACATGAATTATCGGGTGGGATGCGTCAGCGTGTCGTTATTGCAATATCGATTGCATGTGATCCATCATTAGTCATTGCTGATGAGCCTACAACAGCATTGGACGTAACTATACAAGCCCAAATCATGGATTTATTAAAGGATCTTCAAAAGCAAATGAAGACAGGAATTATTCTTATCACACATGATCTTGGGGTTGTTGCTGAAATGGCAGACCGGGTAGCTGTTATGTATGCGGGGGAAATTGTAGAGTTAGCAGATGTAAATACTTTGTTTAAAAATCCATTACATCCGTATACAAGATCATTATTAAATTCCATTCCATCCACTTCAACAGCTAAAGGTAGGTTGCATGTGATTCAAGGAATTGTACCATCTCTGCAAAAATTACCACGACAAGGCTGTCGTTTTAAGGAACGTATAAACTGGATGGGAGAGCAAGAACATGAAGAAAATCCAGTTTTACGCGAAGTAGAGCCGAATCATTTTGTACGTTGTACATGTTACAAGAACTTCGACTTTCCGAAAAACAGCGTAGGAGAAATTAACTATGACATTTCTTAAAATTAATAATCTAAAAGTCTATTATCCAATTCGCGGCGGTTTTTTCAGAAAAGTTGTTGACCATGTGAAAGCGGTTGACGATGTTAGCTTCGAATTAAATGAAGGAGAAACATATGGACTAGTTGGAGAATCAGGATGTGGAAAAACAACAACTGGCCGTACTATTATTGGCCTAAATAAGGCAACCTCAGGTGAAATTATTTTCGAAGATCAAGATTTAACAAAGCTGAGTAGGGGTGCCTATCATAACTATCGTCGTGATATTCAAATGATTTTTCAAGATCCTTATTCTTCATTAAATCCAAGGAAACGTGTTTTGGATATTGTAGCTGAACCATTACGTAATTTTGAGAGATTATCACCTGCAGAAGAAAGAGAAAAGGTGCAATATTATATCGAAAAAGTAGGATTAAACCCTGAATCTGTGTTTAAATACCCACATGAGTTTTCTGGTGGACAACGGCAAAGGATTGGGATTGCCCGAGCGTTAACACTAAAACCCAAATTAATTATCGCTGATGAACCTGTATCAGCTCTGGATGTTTCCGTCCAAGCCCAAGTATTGAACTTCATGCAGGACATCCAAAAGGAATTTAAATTAACGTATTTATTCATCAGTCATGATTTAGGGATTATTCAACATATGTGTGACCGGATTGGAATCATGTACCGCGGTCAATTTGTGGAAGAAGGAACAAGTGATGAAATCTATACTAATCCACAACATATTTATACAAAACGTCTCATTTCTGCTATTCCGGAAATCAATCCTGAGAATAGAGAAAAACAAGTGGAGATTCGTCAAGAAGTTAATGCAGAGTATAAAAATTCATATGACAAATATTTTAATGCTGAGGGTAAAGTGCACAAGTTAAAACCAATTTCCGATACCCACTCAGTGGCACTACCGTAGAGAGGTGACCTGCAGAATATGTTCAAATTTATATTGCGAAGAATCTTGATCATGATCCCTCAGTTGTTCATTTTGAGTGTACTTATTTTTGCTTTGGCCAAGGCGATGCCAGGAGATGCCTTAACAGGACAATTAGCAGGTAATACAAAAATGGATGCGAACACCATGTTAGAACTGAAACAAAAACTTGGATTGCTTGACCCACCATATATTCAATATGGTAGATGGATCAAAGGATTGGTACATGGGGATTTAGGATTGTCTATAATACACCAAGTACCTGTCACACAATTATTAGAAGGAAGAATATGGAATACAATTCTGCTATCTGCTGCTATTCTAATCTTAACCTATATTATTTCGATTCCTCTAGGGATTGTAAGTGGGAGATGGACGGATTCGGTGGCTGATAAAGTAATTGTTGGATATAATTATTTGACCTTTGCCACACCACTATTTATTTTTGCATTATTAGTATTATTTGTTTTCGGATTTGTCCTAGGATGGTTTCCGACAAGTGGTAGTGTAGATATTCGTGTTGAAAACGGTACATTTGCTTATTGGATGAGTAAATTAAATCATCTCATTTTACCTGCTTTTTCGGGTGCAATAATAAGTACTACCTATAATATACAGATGTTGAGAAATGAAATTATCGATACAAAAATAAAAGATTTTGTGAAAACCGCTAGATCAAAAGGAGTAAAGGAATCAAAGGTATATACACATCATATATTACGGAATTCCTTTTTACCGATAGCAGCATTTCTAGGATATGACATTGTGAGTTTAATAGGTGGTTCGGTGTTCCTAGAATCCATTTATGGTTATCCGGGTATTGGTCAGCTGTTTATATCCTCAATCTCCCAACGTGATTTCAGTGTTGTTACTGCACTTGTCATGATATCAGGTTTAGCAACTCTTATAGGTACTTTATTATCAGATATCATTTTAAGTGCTGTAGATCCACGAATCAGAATCGAATAATATGGATGGAGGAGATAAACTTGAAAGCTGAAATTGCAAATCCGCAACAGAAAGTAGAGAAACCGAAGAATCTCGGGGTCCTATCCGTTATGTGGCGGGAGCTCGTGAAAGATAAAATTGCGTTAGTTTCATTAATTTTACTGGTGCTAATTATAATTATTGTATATGGAGCATCTCTTTTACTAGATCAAGATAAAATTACCACAGTCGATTTATTATCCATTTATTCACCTCCATCAGCTGAACATTTACTAGGAACTGATTATGGTGGCAGGGATATATTGGGACAATTAATTATCGGAGCTAAAAACTCCTTTACTATCGGCTTTCTCATAACCTTATTAACAGGAATCATCGGCCTTTGTGTAGGTCTTTGCGCAGGCTATTTCGGTGGCCAAGTCGACAATATGATCATGCGTATAATTGATTTTATCATTATTCTACCTACATTAATGCTAATTATCGTATTTGTGACAATTGCACCAAAATATAATGTATACACATTCATATTAATTTTGAGTGCATTCTATTGGACCGGGATAGCAAGGTTATTTAGATCCAAGACCCTTGCGGAACGGGAACTAGATTATGTGCACGCATCAAAAACACTCGGGACACCGAATTGGAAAATCATTTTTCGCGAGGTGCTACCAAATTTAAGTTCGATTATCATCGTTACCTTAACATTAAACCTTGCTGGAAACATAGGAATCGAGTCAGGTTTATCGTATCTAGGATTTGGATTGCCGGAAAGTACTCCGAGTTTGGGGACTCTCGTAAGTTATTCATCCAATCCAGATGTTCTACAAAATAAGTGGTGGATTTGGTTACCTGCGTCATTGCTAATCCTAGTAATGATGCTGTGTATAAATTTTATTGGCCAAGCGCTAAAGCGTGCAGCCGATGCAAGACAAAGATTAGGATAATAAAAGGGGGAAATGTAAGGATGAAGAAGAAACATCTATTTAAGTTTTTCAGCCTCGTCGTCGTCCTGGGACTACTGTTATCTGCTTGTAGCAGTTCAACAGGAGGTAGTGGCAAGAAGCCGGGAGCAGGTGGTAAAAAGTTAGTTGATACTAGTGCGTTTCCAGTTGCTGTAAAAAATGATAAAGATGGCGTTGAGGATGGATCATTAAACTATGCATTAGTATCCGATACTCCATTTGAAGGTGTATTGAGCGAACTGTATGCAGAAGGAGTTCCAGATACTGAAGTAATGCAGTTTTTTGATGAGAATCTGTTTAGTAGAAATGGTGATTATGAAATTACAAATGATGGTGCAGCAACATATGAGTTGTCAGATGACCATAAAACACTTACTGTAAAAATTAAGGACAATGTAAACTGGTCAGATGGTGTGCCTGTTTCTGCTGAAGACTATGAATATACTTACTTAGTGCTTGGAAGTAAAGATTATACAGGCGTGCGCTACGGTGACGATATTATTCAAAGCATTGTTGGTATGAAAGACTACCATAAAGGGAAAGCAAAGGATATTTCTGGTATTAAAGTTATTGATGATAAAACACTTACCATTACTTTTGAAAAAGCAAACCCATCGCTTTTAACAGGTATTTGGGACTATATAGCACCTAAGCATTATTGGAAAGATACTCCGATTAAAAATCTTGCGAAGTCGGATAGAATTCATAAAACACCAATCGGATTTGGACCTTTCGTAATCAAAAAGATTGTTCCAGGAGAATCTGTTGAGTATGTTCGTAATGATAATTATTGGAGAGGAAAGCCAAAGTTAAAATCAATCGTTTTGAAAGTTGTAAATCCGAAAGTAATCTTGCAATCTCTTAAAAAAGGCGAAGTTGATATCGCAGAATTCCCAACACCTCAATACGAGGCAGCGAAAAATGCTAAGGCATTTCAATTCTTAGGTAAGGTTGGCCTTGCTTACAATTATATTGGCTTTAAATTAGGACATTGGGATGCGAAAAAAGGTATTAACGTAATGGATAATCCTAAATTCCAAGATAAGAATTTACGTCAAGCAATGGCATATGCATTAGATCAAAAGTCAGTTGGAGAAAAAATCTATAACGGATTACGTTTCCCGGCAACATCTCTAATTCCAACAGCATTCGAATCATGGCATAGTGATGCAGATGCAGTTGGTTATGATCCTGAAAAGGCTAAGAAGCTATTGGATGATGCAGGATATAAAGATGTTGATGGTGATGGTCTTCGTGAAGATCCACAAGGAAACAAGTTCAAAATCAATTTCTTAGCGATGAGTGGCGATGATACTGCAGAACCACTTGCGAAATTCTATATGCAATGCTGGAAAAACGTGGGTCTAGATGTTGAATTAGTTGATGGACGCCTTGCAGAATTCAACTCATTCTACAAAATGGTTGAAGCAGATGACAAAAAGATCGACATCTTTGCAGGTGCATGGAGTACTGGTACTGACGTAGATCCATACGGACTATATGGTGAGGATGTAGCATTCAACTTTGAGCGTTTTGTTAGTGACGAAAACTCTAAATTATTGGAAGATGGTCATTCTGAACAAGCTCTTGACCATGACTTCCGTAAGAAAACATACGATGAGTGGCAAAAATACATGAATGACGAAATGCCTGTCATTCCAACACTATACCGTTATAGTTTAACAGCTGTTAATAATCGTGTTAAAGGTTACACAATTGAGCCTGGAAAAGATAACGATCTATGGAGTGCAATTACAGTAACAAGCGACACTCCAGATGTAGAGTAAGAAAAATAAAAAAAGGATGGTCCAAATAATATGGACCATCCTTTTTTTATATTTACCATTTTGTAATCAGAAACAAACGGGTAATTTGTTCGGAATAATAAAAGTCGATTACATAAAAATAAAGATACCCTGAGAGTATAAAAAAGCATGTAGTATAACAATCTTAATTATTCTCCTTTTGAAAAAATCCAACCGAATAAGAAACCTGTAGTAAAACCTGCAAGATGTGCTATTATATTTACTTCTGTTTCAAAAATGGTCATGAGTACGGATATCACCAAGATAATCCAATAAATAATTTGATTTCGTTCAGATATAAGAATCTTTTTTTGCCATGCAAAAAATAGAAAACAACCTAGTAATCCAACAATAGCACCGCTAGATCCAACATGCGCATAAGATAGTGGAAGAAATAAAAAAGTAGCAGCATTTCCAGTAAATCCGGAAATAAAATATAATAGTGAGAATCTCCGTATTCCTATTAAATTTTCAATAAATGGACCCATGATCGCAAGTGATAATGTGTTATAAAAAAAATGGTCAAAATGAAAATGAATAAATATAGGGGTGAATAGTCTCCATATTTCACCTTCAGAAATATTTAAGTTTATACCAATTAATTTATTAAATAGTAGCTGATTCGGAATAATTGGAGTCAAAATAAGGCTATAAGTACAAATATGAACAATGATAATGAAAAAAGTGATAGGATAGGATTTTATATAAGTGGATAAAGTATTAGTTCGAGAAAACATTACTTTGCTCCTTTTCTGGAGGATTGTACAATATATGTATGCTGCAGATATATTTAATAGAAGGGATTTTACATATGATAAAAGGAATAGGTTTAGATATCGTGGAAATAGAAAGGGTCGGAAAAGTGTGTGAGAGGCAAGAAAGATTTTCGGAAAAGATTCTTGTAGAAAGTGAGCTTCAAGTCTATAAAACATTAACTAGAAAGCGGAAAATAGAATTTTTGGCGGGGAGATTTGCTGCAAAAGAGGCATTTGCTAAAGCAAATGGAACAGGTTTTGGAAAGGAATTGTCCTTTACAGATATTGAAATTTCCATTGATAAGAATGGAAAGCCATATATAACGAAACCAAAGGAGCAAGGGGTCCATCTTTCTATCACACATAGTGAACACTATGCTGTAGCACAAGTCATAATAGAAGAAGTGTGAATTTATAGATATTGATAATATAAACTTTTCATAAATAATCCAAACTTAAGTATGTTATGATAGATGATCTTCTTTCGCTTCGAATTATTCGCTCTTCATAAAGGATTCGAAGTGATCACAGCCAATAATTTAATATGTACTTAGAAAACAGACAAATTATACAATTTCCAAGGAGAGATTCATCATCCCTTGCATATTCCTGAAGGTTGTCTCATATATTCATAGTGCGATAGGAGAGACAAGGCTCAGTGGGAAATAGCTTCAAAGTTCACTTCAAACAGAACTTTTGGTTATCGATTCGTATTGAATGGCCTTTCTCTTCACCAACGAATAAATGAGTAATGAAGGGGTTGAAGGGATGAAGAAAAAGTTTTGGATGCTTGCAGTGGTACTAGCAGCAATACTGGCACTATCAGCTTGTGGATCCAAGTCGCAAGAGGATGTTGTAAAAGATTTGAATCGAAAGCTAGAAAAATTATCAGGGTATAAAGTAAATGCAGAAATGACTTTGAAAATGGGAAATGAACCGCAGGTCTATGATATTGAAGTTTGGCATAATAAACCAGAGTATTACAGGGTTCAATTAAAAAATTCTAAAAAAGATCAAAGTCAAATGATTTTGAGAAACAAGGACGGTGTCTATGTATTAACGCCAACTTTGAATAAAAGCTATAAATTTCAGAGTGAATGGCCAAAAAATAGCAGCCAAGCTTATTTATATGAGTCTTTAGTAAAAGATATTTTACAAGACAAAAATGCGAAATTTAAAGTAACAAAGAATACTTATGTATTTGAAACAAAAACCCGTTATCAAAATAATAAAATGCTTCCCTTACAAGAAATTTCTTTTGATAAAAGGACGTTAACACCGAAAAGTGTAAAAGTAATGGATACAAATAAAAATACTTTAGTTTCTGTGAAATTTACAAAGGTTCAATTGAATGCTAAGTTTGATAAAAACGCATTCGATACGAAAAAGAACTTAACGGGTGCTACGTTTGGGAAAACTCCAAATGACGTAAATGTGAACAGTACTGAGTTCGCAGTGAAATACCCTGAAGCTAAAATTGGAGAATTTTATGATGAAAAAGAAGTAAATACAGCTAAAGGGAAAAGGGTCATACTCACATATAGTGGTGACAAACCTTTTACGTTGATACAAGAAAAGGCAACAGTATCTCCAACTGCTGTAATGGAAGTTACTGCAATGAATGGAGATATGGTTGATCTTGGTTTTTCAGTTGGTGAAATGACAAAAAATTCTCTGTCTTGGACACAAGATGGGGTCGATTATATGATTGCTTCGAATAAATTATCAAAAGTTGAAATGATTGAAATAGCCGAATCCGTGCAAGGTCAGCCGGTTAAATAAAAGAATGGGCAGGTTACTTTTGGTAACCTGTTTTTTTTATGAAATAGTTGACATTATGTTATTTGAGATAAATAATCAAAACAATAATGGTTCTTAATCTTTCTTAGGAAGTGTCTTAAAGCTATGAATTTACCATATTATCGTGATACTTGGGCGGAAATTGAATTAGACTATTTAAAGGAAAATATAATGTCTGTACGTAAGTATTTACCAGCAGATGTTGAAATATTTGCTGTAGTAAAAGCGAATGGATATGGACATGGAGATGTACAAGTAGCCAAAACCGCATTAGAAGCTGGTGCAAATGGCTTGAATGTGGCTTTTTTGGATGAAGCATTAGTACTAAGGAGAAATGGTATTAATGTTCCAATTCTAGTTCTCGGGGCTACGCGACCAGAGGATGCTCCTGTTGCTGCCCAACATAACATTACATTAACTGTGTTTCAAAAGGAATGGCTCGAAAAAGCCATACATTCATTAAAGAAAGATGAGTTACTATCTGTACATGTGAAATGTGATACAGGCATGGGGAGAATTGGTATTAGAGAAATTAATGAATTGAAGGATATAGTAGATATCACACGAAATAATCATAACATTAATTTTGAGGGGGTATTTACTCATTTCGCTACGGCTGATGAACTAAATACAGATTATTATGAAGAGCAATTAAATCGATTTATGGAATTGGTTAATACTTTAGAGGAAAAACCAAGGTATGTTCATTGTGCCAATAGTGCATCCACTTTGCGTTTTCCGCAATCTGGTTTTAATGCAGTGAGATTAGGGATCGCAATGTATGGTTTGACGCCTTCGGAAGAGATGGAAGACTTGATCCCGTTTCCATTAAAAGAAGTATTTTCCCTCCATACAAAAATTGTACATGTGAAGCAGCTTCCACAGGGCGAAGGTATAAGCTATGGTTCAACCTATCATACAAAAGGAGAAGAGTGGATAGCAACACTTCCAATAGGGTATGCTGATGGATGGATTCGTAAGTTACAAGGACAGGAAGTTTTGGTGGATGGAAAGAAAGCTCAGATAGTAGGAAGAATTTGTATGGATCAATGTATGATTAAGCTTCCATACTACTTGCCTGTTGGTACAAAGGTAACATTGATAGGCAAACAGGGTGATCTTTTTATTTCAATAAATGATATTGCTCGTAAATTAGAAACGATAAATTATGAAATACCATGCACCATTTCTAGAAGGGTGCCGAGAGTTTTTATAAAAAATGGTGAAGTATCCGAAACAAGAAATGGGATATTAGATTTCTGAAAAAGATGTTGAAATTGGAAAATAATGATGTAAATGAGAAAATGTATAGGAAATACTGTGAAGAGAAGATAGGTTTTGAACATACACTTGTTACATTAAGGCTATATCGCATAAATGGTTGTTTTACGTACTTTGATTATATTCCTAATAAGATTCCGTTTCGGGGCATCATTTCTTGAAAGGATTACCAATTCTAATATTGAATGGGAAAATTTATGAAATTTACGATTGCAAAACAACAAAGTTTAAGAAAAGAGTCTTTATTTATGCATAATTGGTCGATTTTTATGCCGATAATAGGGTGGAATGACTAAATAGTCTTTGCATATAAATAATTTGGTGGTATTATTAAATTGGTATATAGGAATCGGTGTGTAGTGATTGGTGGAGGTGTAGTTTGTGTCTGAATCCAGCGCAACAACAGAAATATTAATTAGATTACCGCAACAACTATTATCAGAACTTGATGGATTTGCTGAACAAGAGAATGTGAATCGTAATGAATTTATTTATCGTGCTACAAAAATGTATCTTCGTGAAAGAAAGAAACGTCAAATTCGTGAATCCATGAGACGTGGATATATGGAAATGGCTAAAATCAATTTAGCGATAGCATCGGAAGCGATTCAGGCAGAATACGAAGCAGAACATACAGTAGAACGCTTGGTTAGCGGAGGTTAGTCCTTTGATTGTTAAGCGTGGTGACGTGTACTTTGCTGACCTTTCCCCCGTGGTTGGTTCTGAACAAGGTGGAGTCCGACCAGTGTTAGTCATCCAAAATGACATAGGGAATAGGTTTAGTCCGACTGTAATTGTTGCTGCTATTACAGCGCAAATCCAAAAAGCAAAACTGCCTACACATGTTGAAATTGATGCAAAGCGTTACGGCTTTGAACGCGATTCTGTTATTTTGCTTGAACAAATTCGCACAATTGACAAACAACGCTTAACGGACAAAATCACGCATCTCGACGAAGAAATGATGGAAAAAGTAGACGATGCCTTACAAATCAGTTTAGGACTTATAGAATTTTAAATGGCGCTCAAAATAAGGGCGTTTTTTTTATTTTATTAAACGTCGGAATATTCGGTAAAAAATAATAGGCAATAAGTATTATTTACTTTAATAAGTGGTAAAACGATTTTTTTCAATATTAATAATTTGTTACCATTAATATAGGATAAAGATAAAACAATAAATCTATTGACTAAGAATGGAGAGGTTGTATGCAAAATTTACTAAGAGAATATTTAACAAACAATAAAGAAACTATCTTAGTAGAATGGATGAAAAAAATGAAGGAAGAAGGTGATGAGAGGGTTACAAAAACTGTCTCAGAGTCAGTATATGTTAATCTGAGTACAGAATTTGTGGATGTTATTTTTGCGCGAATTAAAAAATCGAATCAGGAATATTCCGATAAGCTTGAGGAATTTTCGGAAAGGATTGTTCGACTAGGCTGGCCGTTGACATATGTATCATTGGGATTAACAACATTAGGAAGAATCATCTATACGGAAATATTTAAAAAGGAATTAGTCCCTTCAGACAGAGTATCGGAATTTGCAATGGTCTATGATCAATGGATAACTCCTATGTTTCACGAAATTATTCAAGCTTATACCGCTTCATGGGAACGAATTGTTTCACTACAAAAAATTGCACTGCAAGAACTTTCGGCACCATTAATTCCTGTGTTCGAAAAAATATCCGTTATGCCTTTAGTGGGCACGATTGATACGGAAAGAGCAAAATTAATCATGGAAAATCTTTTGAGTGGAGTTGTGAAACATAGATCAGAGGTAGTCTTAATTGACATTACAGGTGTTCCTGTAGTGGATACAATGGTTGCTCATCATATTATTCAAGCAGCTGATGCTGTTCGTTTAGTGGGGGCTAGGTGTATGCTAGTTGGAATTAGGCCGGAAATTGCGCAAACGATCGTTAACTTAGGAATAAACTTAAATCAAATTATTACAACAAGCACATTGCGGATTGGGATTGAAAAAGCGTTAGAGATGACAAATCGAAAAATTGTTAAATTGGAGGCATAAGTATTGAGAATACCAATATTAAAGTTGCATGACTGTCTGCTCGTATCCATTCAATGGGAGCTCGATGATCAAACAGCCCTTCAATTTCAAGAAGATTTATTACATAAAATACATGAAACAAGTGCCAAGGGTGTTGTGATCGATCTTACGTCCATTGATTTCATTGATTCTTTTATAGCAAAAGTACTTGATGATGTAATCAGTATGTCTAAGCTAATGGGGGCGAGAGTTGTTGTCACGGGTATACGACCAGCTGTTGCAATTACCCTCATTGAACTCGGTATTCGCTTAGAGGATGTATCTACTGCGTTAGATTTAGAAAATGGTTTGGAGAAATTAAAACAGGAACTGGGGGATTGACTATATGGAGTTCCAATCCAGTGTGAAGATTTTTAACGAATGGGACATCGTTGCAGTCCGCCAGTTAGGAAGAAATATTGCAAAAGAACTTAATTTCGGAACGGTAGACCAAGCAAGGATTACGACAGCAATTAGTGAACTGGCAAGGAATATCTTTCTATATGCGAAACAAGGTCAAGTAACCATTGAAAAAGTCTTTGCAGATGGGAAATGGGGCTTACAAGTTATCGCCGAAGATGATGGACCAGGAATTCAAGATATCCGGAAAGCGATGGAGGATGGATATTCAACTTCAGGTGGTTTAGGAGCGGGATTGCCGGGAGTAAAGCGATTAATGGATACTTTAGATATTGATTCTAAGCCAAATCAGGGAACGACTATTAAAACGACAAAATGGCTCCGATAGGGGGAGTGATTGATGACCTTTAAAGATAGGATGGAAATGAAGTACAGAAATATATTAAAGAACTATTTAAATGAGCAAAGCGAACAAGTTTTATATCAAGGGCAGAAATTTAGCCGAAAATTGATTGAACATCAAATATCTCCGGAAGAAATGATTAGTTTGCATCGTTCTATAATGTTACAGATTGAACCGAATATGCAGGAAAGTGTATTGCATTCCTTCGATGTTTTATTAGAGATAATGATGGGATATGGCTTAGCATACAGGGAACATCAAAGTCTTAGAGATGAGCAAATTGAATTAAAGAATGAAATTGAAGTAGCGGCAAATATGCAAAAAACATTACTGGGTACAAAGATCCCTAGAGTGGAACATTTGGATATTGGTGCAATAAGTGTACCAGCAAAAAAAATGAGCGGTGACTATTTTCATTTTATCGAAGATGAACAAAATCGCATTGGGGTTGCTATCGCTGATATCATAGGAAAAGGTATTCCAGCAGCCCTATGTATGTCCATGATTAAATATGCGATGGATAGTTTGACAGATATTCATCATAAACCAAGCCGCATCCTTGAAGATCTAAATCGGGTTGTAGAACAAAATGTTGACCCAAGCATGTTCATTACAATGTTTTACGGAATGTATGAGCCAAAGCAGCACCAATTTTACTATGCATCTGCCGGTCATGAGCCAGGATTTTTTTACGATGCTGGGCAGAAGCAGTTTTTAGACTTAGAAGCAAAGGGGCTGCTTCTCGGAGTAAATAAAAAATCGAATTATCAAGGATATTCAAAAAAACTAAATATAGGGGATATGATTATTCTTTTATCTGATGGTGTTACGGAATGCAGAACGGAGGAAGGTTTTATTGAAAGAGATGCCCTAACTTCAACTATAAAAAGATATATTCACTTATCTGCAAACGAAATAGTGAATAACGTATATAAAGATCTAGAAAGGCTCCAAGCTTTTCAGCTTCGTGATGATTTTACCTTAATTATTATAAAAAGAATGAAATAAACATGTTTCGTATGAAGAAAAAAGGGTAAAGAGAATAAAGGAATACTGTAAAGGGGTGGAGTTGATGGATTTTACCGTAAATATTACAAAATTGGAAGAGCAAGTTAGTATAAAAATAAACGGAGAGATTGATGCTTATACGGCACCAAAACTAAGAAATTCATTTCAACCATATGAGGATAAAAAACCTATCCATATGAATGTAGATCTTTCGGAAGTCTCTTATATGGATAGTACAGGCCTTGGAGTATTTGTTGGATTATTTAAGCAGTTAAAAGAAAATGGAGGCAGTTTAAAACTAACAGGTTTGTCACCACGCCTTAAACGTTTATTTCAAATTACCGGTTTGGCAGAGATTATGGAGATTAATAATTAGGCAGAGGGTGTGTAATAATGGAAGGATTTGAATACATCGAGATGAAAATTCCTGCAAACCCGGAATATGTTGGTGTTATAAGGTTAACACTTTCTGGAATTGCAAGTCGAATGGGGTTCGATTACGAAATTATTGAGGATTTAAAAATTGCCACAAGCGAGGCGATTACAAATGCAATCCAACATGGATATAAAGGAAGTTTAGAAGGGCAAATTGCCATTAGTTTTGGTGTCTATTTTAACCGCTTAGAAGTAGTAGTAGCTGATTCGGGGAAAAGTTTTGATTATAACAAAGTCAAAGGGAAAATCGGTCCTTACCATGAAAGGAACCAAACTGAAATGCTACTTGAAGGGGGCTTGGGTTTATACTTAATTGAGAGTCTCGTGGATGAAGTGGAAATTCTTCAAAATGAAGGGGTAACAGTCATTATGACGAAGTACCTTGAAGGAGAGCAGGTGGAGACCATTGGAAAAATTGTCTCAACCTAAATGTTTGGAACCGGATAATGTTAAGGATTTAATTAAATCCTTTCAAAAAGATGGAGATGAAGAAGTACAAGAAAAGCTTGTCAACCATTTCAAGAAACTCGTTGATTCGATAGCTAGAAGATATTCAAAAGGAAATCATTTTCATGAGGATATTTTTCAAGTAGGAATTATCGGTTTACTTGGTGCGATCAGAAGATATGATGATTCATTTGGAAAGGGCTTTGAGGCATATGCGGTTCCAACTATCGTTGGGGAAATAAAACGATTTTTGCGCGATAAGACATGGAGTGTACATGTTCCTAGAAGAATTAAGGAGCTTGGTCCAAAAATCAAAAAAGCCGTTGAGGAATTAACGGTAAAATTGCAACGATCGCCTAAAATTGACGAAATTGCCTTAAACCTACAAGTCTCAGAAGAAGAGGTTCTTGAGGCAATGGAAATGGGGAAAGGCTACCAAACCTTATCGGTTGACCATTCTATTGAATCGGATTCAGATGGTAGCACCGTCACGTTATTAGATATAGTAGGAAATATAGACAGTGGATATGAAAAGGTTGATCAGCGCTTAGTTGTCGATAAAGTATTACATGTACTAAGTGAACAGGAACGACAAATTATCCAATACACATATTTAGAGAATATGAGTCAAAAAGAAGCTGGTGTGAAGCTTGGGATATCGCAAATGCATGTGTCAAGATTACAACGTCGTGCTATAAAAAAATTACGTGAAGCCATTTTTGCGAAAAAAAACATAAATTCGGAGAAAAAGTTACTATGATGAAAATCCAACATCATTTGCTAGAAGCGTATGCCTATCAAACGGCAAAGGATGGAAATGAGTACTGCGGGGATAGTTTTTATATGACCTTAGATCACGACACGTTTCTTTGTGTGCTAGCCGATGGATTAGGAAGCGGCAAGGAGGCTTTTGATGCATCTTCAACTGTAGTAGATTATGTAAAGGAAAACGTGGAAATGGATGTAGACACCCTCATCCATGAAAGTAATAAGCTACTAGTGAATAAGAGAGGTGCAGCCGTTTCTATAATGAAAATTGACCTTCAGAAACGAGAATCCACTTATAGTTGTGTAGGAAACATTCGTTGTTTTTTATACACACCATCTGGAAAAACAACCTTTCCTTTACCGGTGACGGGATATTTATCTGGAAGGCCACAAAAATACCGGACACAGCAGTTTACTTATGAAGCTAATTCACGTTTTCTTATACATTCAGACGGTTTAAGACTAACAGGATCAAAATCGTTATTACAAAGCGGCCGCTCTTTAGAAGTGATCGGAAATGAAATAGAAGAAAATCACATGTTAAAAACAGATGACACTACTTTTATTATTGGAAGCTTGCTTTAATAAGTGCAGGCTTTTTCACTTTATATTGGAACATGGTAAAATAATGTGAGGATTTCTAACGAGCCATTAAATGAAGAAACGGGTGAATTGAATGGTTGAACAAACTGTAACAACAAGAGATGAACAGTTAAAAAAGCATTTAGCTGTGGAATTGAAATTTTCTCCAAAACAAATAAATACAGTCATTTCATTGCTTGAAGAGGGAAATACTGTTCCGTTCATTGCGAGATATCGAAAAGAAATGACGGGAGCGTTGGATGAGGTTCAAATCAGAGCCATTATGGATAGATGGACCTACGTTCAAAATTTGGAACAAAGAAAAGTAGAAGTTATTCGTTTAATAGGAGAACAGGGGAAATTAACGGAAGAATTACAGCAAAAAATAATCGCAGCTGATAAGCTGCAAACTGTTGAAGATTTGTATCGGCCATATAAGCAAAAACGCCGGACAAAGGCGACCATTGCGAAGGAAAAAGGTTTGGAGCCTTTAGCTGAATGGATGATGACTTTCCCTGTTACGGGTAATGTAAATGAAAAGGCGGCTGCGTTTATTTCGGAAGATAAGGAAGTACATAGTGTTGAGGATGCCTTAACGGGTGCGAAAGATATTATTGCAGAATGGGTGTCTGATGAGGCGCACCATCGGGAGTGGATTCGACAAGATACATATAAAACAGGAATGATTTCATCTTCTGTAAAAAAGGCAGAAAATGATGAGAAAAAGGTTTTTGAAATGTATTATGAATACGAGGAACCTATTAGGAAAATCGTTCCACACCGTATTTTAGCCTTAAATCGCGGTGAAAAGGAAGATATACTACGTGTTTCGGTTCAACCAGATACGGAAAGAATCGTTGCACAACTTTCTAAAAAGGTAATCAAACTATCTCACTCTATAACTGCTGTATTGATTCAAGAAGCTGTGGAAGATGCATATAAACGCTTAATCCAGCCAGCGATTGAAAGAGAAATTCGTAATGAGTTAACAGAAAAGGGTGAAGATCAAGCGATCCATATCTTTTCTGAGAACTTACGAAACCTGCTATTGCAGTCCCCATTAAAAGGGAAATTGGTATTGGGAGTAGATCCAGCCTATCGTACCGGATGTAAATTATCAGTTGTAAATGAAACAGGAAAAGTATTGTACATAGGGGTTATTTATCCTCATCCACCTAAGGCGAAACCAGAAGAAGCGAAAGAAAAGGTCATGAACATCTTAAAAGAGTTTCAAATTGAAATCATTGCAATTGGAAATGGTACCGCTTCGCAAGAAACGGAACAATTCGTAGCTGAAATTCTGAAAGAGATAAAAAATGATATATCTTATATTATTGTAAATGAAGCTGGTGCAAGTGTTTATTCTGCATCTGACTTGGCACGTGAAGAGTTTCCAGACTTGCAGGTTGAAGAAAGAAGTGCCGTTTCGATTGCAAGAAGACTACAAGATCCATTAGCAGAATTAGTGAAAATTGACCCGAAATCTGTAGGCGTTGGACAATATCAACATGATGTTTCACAAAAGAAACTTAACGACTCATTATCATTTGTTGTAGAAACGGCTGTTAACCAAGTCGGGGTAAACGTAAATACTGCTTCACCATCTTTATTACAGTATGTAGCCGGATTAAGTAAAACCGTTGCAGGCAATATTGTTAAAGTACGAAATGAGAGCGGACGGTTCGTTAACCGTAAACAATTAAAGGATATTCCTCGTTTAGGTGCAAAAACCTATGAGCAATGTATTGGTTTTTTAAGGGTTATGGACGGCGATGATCCACTTGATAAAACATCTATCCATCCAGAGAGATATCAAGAAGTAAAATCTTTATTGAAAAAGTTGAATTTTACAACGGCAGATATCGGTTCAGAAAAATTAAAGAATGCTATTGATACTCTTTCCGTTTCGGAAATTTCAAACGAAATAGGTATAGGCGAACTTACTTTGCGAGATATTATCGACTCATTAAATAAACCAGGTCGTGACCCTCGTGACGAACTACCTAAACCGATATTAAAGAAAGATATATTAAAGCTAGAAGACTTGAAACCAGGAATGGAAATGCAAGGTACAATAAGAAATGTAGTTGATTTTGGAGCATTTGTTGATGTTGGGGTAAAAGAGGATGGACTTGTCCATATTTCAAAACTGAGCAACCAATTTGTCAAACATCCATTAGATGTTGTTTCGGTTGGAGATATTGTCACCGTGTGGATCGAAAACGTCGATACTCAAAAAGGCAGATTATCACTTACCATGCTTAAAAAATAAATCAGTTGAAAAAACTTCCTTTTCTGTTGAAGAACTCTATAATTAGTAGACCAAATCGCGTATCGATTTGGTCTTTTTTACTTTGTTGAACCTTTGCGGACACCAGTACCGTTATCTGTGATAAAACGGGTTTATTCTTTATGTTTGCGGACAGAGGTTCCGTTACTTTGCAAATTAACCGAGTTTTCATCACGTTTATATATAAATAACGGATTCTGAGTCCGCTTAGCCGTTAAATTAGCGTCACTTTATAAAAATAGCGGATTCTATGTCCGCTAAAAATATATAAATAGATCAGCTAGAATATGGATGGAATCTTTGAGGAAATGATCAACTGGATTTTTCGCTGTTTTGGTTCGTGTAAAAAAACCAACATTGGTTTAATAACTTTATTTGATATCGATTCTTTTCATTAAATGCTCTCCTCATTTGATTTTGAAACCAAATTGGCATATCGAAACCTCCTTGTTTGATAAGTAGGTTAATACCTAGTATATGTTATAATAGGTTGTCTTGTTCATTTTAGTTGTTAAAAGGAGAGTTATGAGGTTGGACAATACAAAGCTACAAAAACTAGTGGAGGATATTTCGTTAACGTATTTTAGGAAATCTTTTAGACATAGTGCTTTGTTCAATCCCAGATTACGAACTACCGGTGGACGTTATTTGTTAAAAAGCCATAATATTGAACTGAATTATAAATACTATGAAGAACATGGAATGGAAGAGCTCATAGCGATTATCAAACATGAATTGTGTCATTATCATCTACATATAGAGGGAAGAGGATATCAACACAAGGACTATGATTTCAAAGTACTACTTCAACATGTCGGAGGTACAAGGTTCTGTACACCTCTTAAAAAGATTACAACAAAAAGAATAACAGCTTCCCAACTATATGAATGTACGAACTGTAAAACCTTATATAAAAGAAAGAGAAAAGTAGATATTAATCGTTACGTATGTGGAAAGTGTAAAGGGAAATTGAAAAATATAGAGTGTTAATCATCTTTGAAAAGTTTTTTTGAAATTGGGTTGACACAATACATGTTCCTCATTATAATTTTAAGAGTCGAGATTGAAATATTATTCCGCAGTAGCTCAGTGGTAGAGCTATCGGCTGTTAACCGATCGGTCGTAGGTTCGAGTCCTACCTGCGGAGCCAATATGGGGAAGTACTCAAGTGGCTGAAGAGGCGCCCCTGCTAAGGGTGTAGGTCGCGTAAGCGGCGCGAGGGTTCAAATCCCTCCTTCTCCGCCATATTTCCATGGCCCGTTGGTCAAGCGGTTAAGACACCGCCCTTTCACGGCGGTAACACGGGTTCGAATCCCGTACGGGTCATAATGGTCTGGTAGTTCAGTTGGTTAGAATGCCTGCCTGTCACGCAGGAGGTCGCGGGTTCGAGTCCCGTCCAGACCGCCATTTTCTTTTGAATTTTAATTAGAACTTTAATGTGTGTTATTATAAAAACAAAATATTGGGCTATAGCCAAGTGGTAAGGCAACGGACTTTGACTCCGTCACTCGCTGGTTCGAATCCAGCTAGCCCAGCCATTTTTTTGTTTTTAGCGATGTGTTAATACGAGCCATTAGCTCAGTCGGTAGAGCGCGATGAGTAATCCTCGAAGCAAAAGCATCCAGCGTACAGCTTGAGCTGCTGCTTGAGTAGACTTACTGAAAGCTGGACGAAGCGAACGTAAATTTCTATAATAATATAGAACAAATACAGCTTGCATCCAGTGTACCAATCGAGCTGCTACTTGAATAATCTTTCTGAGATTGGGACGTCGTAGATGCACTTTGAAAGAAAGCAAAATGACATCTGTTACGCAATCTATATAATGAGCCATTAGCTCAGTCGGTAGAGCATCTGACTTTTAATCAGAGGGTCGAAGGTTCGAGTCCTTCATGGCTCACCATTTTAAGAAAACTAAATTTTATAATGCGGGTGTGGCGGAATTGGCAGACGCACCAGACTTAGGATCTGGCGCCGCAAGGCGTGGGGGTTCGACTCCCTTCACCCGCACCAAAAAAAACTATTGACTTTTAACTAGCTGTTTGTTACAATAATTCTTGTCGCTTTTAATAAATGCGGTCGTGGCGGAATGGCAGACGCGCTAGGTTGAGGGCCTAGTGGGGGCAACCCCGTGGAGGTTCAAGTCCTCTCGGCCGCACCAAAGCTTTCCACTCAGTAAAATAAGTTTTTGTGAAGTGAAATAATTTAATGAGTCATTAAAAAAATTCTATATTGCGCCCGTAGCTCAATTGGATAGAGCGTTTGACTACGGATCAAAAGGTTAGGGGTTCGACTCCTCTCGGGCGCGCCATATAAACCAATCAAGCGAAAAAGTATATTAATAATATACTAACTTCAATCGGGAAGTAGCTCAGCTTGGTAGAGCACATGGTTTGGGACCATGGGGTCGCAGGTTCGAATCCTGTCTTCCCGACCATTATTAAAACATAATATAATATGCGGGTGTAGTTTAGTGGTAAAACTACAGCCTTCCAAGCTGTTGTCGTGGGTTCGATTCCCATCACCCGCTCCAAAAAAACTTTTAAAAAAGTTGTTGACATTGATTTGCATCGGTGTTACACTTAAAAAGTTGCTTCACAAGAAGTAACGAAGATTTGATCTTTGAAAACTAAACAGAACGAAACGTCAATGTTTTAAATTATATGAGCTATATCAAACATCTTTTTGGAGA
>NZ_JBYSWK010000052.1:0-26763 GCF_058781025.1 Heyndrickxia sp. FW510-T9
CGGCGATGGATCGGTGGCCTTCCCAACTATATCAAGGTGTATTTGTCGATTCCAATCTGCGAAGTTTGAGTAAATAAGAAAAGTATAAAAGTTTTTATTATATAAGTTTGTTCTTAATTCTAAAATTATCCCCTCTCAGGAAGACTAATAAGGAAATCAATCTAGTTGCTTTATGTTTACGTTTTCCTGTAGGGGATAAAAAATTTTTTACAAAAGGTTAGTCATTTTTAATCCCTATTACTTTTCCAAGGATATCATTGTCTTTTATTTTCCCATTCTTGAGTATTATTCCTCGCCACCAAGTATCAGAAATAACAAAATATTCATTAGGAAGTAGTTTAACAGGTTTAAGTGATGTCGTACTGTCTACTACATTTTCTCCTCGATCTCTCTCATGTCCATAAAATGTATCTAATTTTATCCCATTTATAAAAACTTGCCCTTTATTTACACTTATTGTTTCGCCAGGTAACGCAACAATACGAGCTATTTTATTAGGCTGAACATTTTGTTCAGACTTCATAAGTTTAGTTGTATGAAAATAGACAATATCTCCACGTTGAATATGTTCCTTTTGGGCAGGATCTACAATTAATTCCTTATCGAATAGTACGTATTTCCACTCATCCATATCATCATTTTTAATTGTTATGAGGAATTGATTTTTCTTGACATCGGATAATAATGGTAAGTAGTGTTCTGCTGAATTATTAATCCCTTTATCAACTGTCACTTTATTAATTTTAGGATGTTCTTTAGAAAATAGCGGCACTAGAAATATACTTATGATAAGTAATGAAATACACATTGAAATTATAGGTAAATATAATAACTTTTTTCCTCTATTATGTTTATTTGCATTGTCTTTAATTAATTGAAGAATTTCTTGTTTTTTGCTATTCGATAGAGATGGTAATTTTTGTTTCATTAGCTTTATCTTTCTATTTTCCTCCATTGTTTACCACTCCTTCAAATGAGGAACTATTTTCTATTTTTTCTTTCATCTGTATTTTTGCACGATGTAACAGTACTCTTACTCGTTGCTCAGAACACTTCATTAACTTTGCTACTTCTTTTGTACTAAGGTCTTGATAAATTCTAAAATATATCACTTCTCTATATTTGGACTTTAAACCACTTAACAAATTTATTAGTTCAATAAAATCTTCTTTGTTAATGACGTCCTTTTCAGGATTATGTTGGGATGAAACTAAGTTAAAATATTCTTTAATGCTTTTTTTGCTGAAAAGTAATCGTTTTTTTCTTAATAAATCGTACGCACAATTACGAGCAATTGAGATAATCCAAGTTTTCGGACTAGAGTCACCATTAAAGGAATCCACTTTTTTTAAAACTTTTATAAATACTTCTTGTAAAAGATCTTCTGCCTCAGTAGCATATTCACCAAGAATATAGATTAAATAATGATATATATCTTCGTGTAGTTCTTCAAACATTTGTTCAACGGAATAATTATTATTCACCCTTAATCCCCCTTCATTTAATTAGACGTAAAAATTGCAATTGTATATCAAAATTCATCCAAATAATTAAAAATTTTTATTATATAAATTATTTAACCAGCGTTTTCTCTGTCTGGATCCAGGTGAAATTTGTACTTCAATTTCAATAGCGTCTTTCGGCTAGCGGATTTCTTCGTCTCCTCCTACGATAAGCGGGCATCGACTCGTCTATCGCCGTGTTTCCTTTATCTCAGTCGTAGTCTTCAAAATCCGTACGCCGATGAGCAAGGAGCTTTCGCTTTTCTTATTAAGCTGCATATTATTTGTACTTTCTTCAAAAAATAAAACTAAAGCAACCTGAGGTGATATTTGTGCGCTTGGTTATAGTGCTAATTCTACTTTTTACTCCATTCCAATTCCATTCCGTTTTTGCAGAAAAGAAACCTAAAAATGTAATTTTTCTAATTATGGATGGCACAAATTCAGATGTTTTAACGTTAACTCGTTGGTATAAGGGAAAACCACTTGTGTTAGATGAAATATTGGTTGGAGGAGTAAAAACCTACTCTTTACAATCTGGAATTACGGATTCGGCCGCCGCAGGTACTGCAATGGCAACTGGGCATAAAACATCCGTAGATATGATAGGTTTAGTCCCGCAAATAAAGGATGGGAAAATCCATTCCGTTCGTCCTGTAGCCAGTATTTTAGAAGGGGCAAAGCTGCATGGTCTTGCAACTGGAATTGTTTCAACATCACCAATTCAACATGCTACCCCTGCAGCGTTTACAGCCCATACGGTGAGCCGTGATGGCTATGATGATATTGCCGAGCAGCAAGTTTATCAAAGGTTAGATGTGGTACTTGGTGGTGGAAAGGTTTCTTTATTATCTAGAAACAATACAAATTTGCAAGTACCAAAGGGTGTTGGCTCGAATATGCCAGAGTATCGAAAGGATGGGGAAAATCTTTTACAAGAAATTAAAAATAGCGGATATTCTTTTGTAGAAACGAATTCTGATCTTCTTAAAGTAAAACATCCGAAAGTATGGGGAAGTTTTGCTGATGTAGATATTGCTTACGAATTCGATCGGTCAACACTTGCACCAGAGCAACCATCATTGGCTGAAATGACAAAGCAGGCAATAAACCTGCTTAACAAAACGCAAAAAGGTTTTTTTCTATTTGTAGAGGGAAGTAAAATTGATTGGGCAGCCCATAAAAATGATCCAGTTGGAATGATAAGTGAAATCTTATCATTTGATGCAGCCGTAGAAGAGGCTTTAAACTTTTCAAAAAAAAATTCGAATACATTACTAATTGCTGTAACAGATCATGGCAATAGCGGGCTTACGATGGGGAATCAAAATACCAATAAATCGTATTCCACAACACCTGTTCATAAGTTTATTGATCCCTTAAAAAAAGCAAAGTTAACCGCTACTGGCGCTGTAACATTATTAAATAAGAATCGTTCGAATATAAAAGAAGTTGCAAATATGTATGGTTTAACACCACTTTCAGCCGACGATTTGCACCGCTTAAAATCAGCGAAGAATGTTGAATCTGAGTTAGTTAAACAAATGGCCGAACGGGCAAATTTAGGATTTACTACTCTTGGTCATTCTGGAGAGGATGTCTTTTTATATGCATATGGACCAGGAAAGCCGACAGGGCTTATCAATAATACTGATTTCCCCTTGTATATAACAAAATTTTTAAATTCGCCTTCATTAGATTATTTCAATCAAACTTTGTTTATTAATGCAAAAGATTATTATCTTAATAAAGGATACAAAGTAAAACTAGAGTTCTCTAATCGGTACAACCCTTCGTTTATTGCTGAAAAAAAGGCTGAAAAAATAGAGTATCCCGTAAATAAAAACTATAAAATAGTGAATGGAAAAAAAGTGATTTTAACTGGGGTAAATATTTATGTCAATCATGAATTTTGGATGAGTTCCAATAGATAAAGTTGGTGAGGTATAACGTGCCTCACTTTCTTCATTTGTTCTTAACCTTTTCTTAAATCAATTATTCCTTTAAAATAAGAGTAGTGCCTTTTTAAAGGCTCTTGTTATTTATGTAAAAGAAAACATTATAACCTTACATTTTCGAATTAAGCAGGGATAGCCTTTTTAAGAAAAGATGCCCGAAAATAAGACTAATTAAAGAATTGAAACAAATTATAAAAAGTAACAAGCAATACGGAAACAGCCTTTTTATCTCGGAGGTGAAACTCGAAATGAAAGCTCAGCTTCAACAATTTGCCAGTAAACTCCAATCATATTTAGATCCCACAAGTGATATTCACCAAAAGCTTGTTCAAAAAGGCTTATTATTATATCGCCAACAACTTGTTTCTAAAAAGAATATTTCTCAGCACATTATTTCGGCAAAGGTACAGGATGTAACTCCCGTACAAGTAAATTTAGCTATAGATAACCCTGAAAATAGTAATTGCTCCTGCCCTCACGAAGGCATTTGTCGTCATCAATTAGCCTTATTTTTTTCCGTGTATAGTCAAATAGAAAGTGTATTTGACTGGGTGCAAGAATGGAAAAGGCAGACTACCACATTTGATATTTTAAAGAATTTGAAACGTGGAAGTGATTTACTTTCCGAACGTGCTTCTGAACCATTAACTGGCCATGAAGCCTGGATAAATCGCTTTAATAAAGCCTTTAGTGACATTGTTATTCAAAATGAATATGCTCTCGAGGAAAAATTAAGAGCAGTTTACAACCGATTGATTGAATTCGCTCCTGTTGAAAGGGAATGGAGACCGCTTTATCAATTATATTCAGCTTATTATGCTATAAAAGAAGCGAATGAAATATGTGTCAGCAATGATTTTAAAACACATGATTCATTCTTTTCCTATATGATGCAAGAAGTGGAAGATGCATTAAAAAAACTATCTATCTCAGTTTCGCCATTTTCATTTGACCCGTATATCGCCCATTTAAGGGATGATAGTACAACATTACTAAGTTGCGAAACATATCATTCATTCGAACTAGTAGAACTATATATGATTCTTTGGACACATCTTTTTAAACAAACGATTTGGCGTAAATTAGAATTAGAAAGGCTTGGGTCTGAGTCATTAAATAACGACAGAATGATGCTTGCTACTATCCATTTAGCTATTTTGTGCGGAAAAGATGATATTGCGATTCATGCTATGAAAAAGCTGGATAAAAACATTGTTTATTTTTCACAGTACTGGTTTCAATACTTAAATACACAAAAGGCATACAGCAGGCTTAATAAATATATAAATGCGATGATTCCATTTATTTCAGATTACCTATCCGATTTACGAAGTGATTTTGATTGTTATGCCTTTATGAGAATGTTCTTTAGAACGATTGATGAAACCATTGTTTCTGATCAGAATCCACTTCTTATGGAAAAGGTTTATATGGAATTTTTGCCGTTTAGCTATGCTCCTTACAATGAATATTTAATGATCAAGAAAAAATACCGGACTTGGGTTGAATTGCAACATCTAGCTGGTAAGGATATTGATTCTATTGATAAATCTAAGTTGGAAATTATTGCGAATTATGATCCGCAGCTTGCAATGCCGCTGTACCATGACACGATAGAAAAACTATTAGAAAACCGTAATCGTGATGCTTATAAGAAATCAGTCAGATATTTAAAAAAGCTGCGTGTCTTATATAAAAAGCAGAAAAAAATCAATATGTGGGAATATTATTTTAATGACTTGCTTCAAAAGACAAGAAGACTTCGTGCATTTCACGAGGAATGTAAGAGGGGAAAGCTAATCGATGCTTAAATCAACAGTATTAAAGATTTATATAGAATATATGGGAAATGGAGTTTTTTTTATTTATGCCGAGGATCCACAAGGAAAGGAAGTCAACCCATCCGACTGGAAACGTCAATTGTTTATTTGGCATGAAGAAAGCTTCTTTGGCTCATCCCTTCCTATTTCAACTTATAACACATATTCAGGTGTAAAAGTAGACAGCTGGTCATTAATGACTCTCTTTGCAAACGAAAGCTTCAGTTCATTGCTAGATTGGGAATGGGATTCAATCGGTCAATTATTCCTTTCAAGTGCTTCTATCATGTATGAAGCCATTACAGAAGGTGTGGGGGTTCCAAGCTTTAGTGAAACACAAGATCATGTATTCGAATGGAAGCTGCCACAGATGGTACTGGACGAATTTGAGCCCGGCTTCTGGGAGCAACCTATACTTAACACAACAACGAAAGTATTTTTAGAAGAATGGTATGATTATGCTATTACTTCTTTCCTGAACAAAGAGGAAGGAATAAAGGAAAAAATAGAGAAATTGAAAAAAACTTCCCTTACAACGGAAGAATTGGCCAACTATTTTGATGCAAAGCGTTTTCGAGAGTGGATGGAAGGAGAAAGTGAGCGTCCTTTTAACATCGGACTGCGTATTTCCGAACCGATGGAAGATGATGAACCCTGGATACTTGAAACCATTTTAAGGGATAAAAGAAATCCTGAAAAACTACTTTCGACCAATCAGTCAAAAAACTTACCTGTAAAATGGCGTCCATACTTAGACGATGTAATGGAAGAACAAGAACGCTGGGTAAAGCTCTTTCCGTGGTTAGGAGATAATGATGGACTCAAACGGGAATTGGATGAGCTTTTAGCATGGGATTTTTTAACGATTGCTAGTGAAAAGCTACTCTTGCTAGGAATTGAAATTTTACTGCCATCCTGGTGGGTCGCAATGCGTGATGCGCAATTAACCGTAAAAGCAAAAATTAAACAAACGAATACTAACTACCGTCCTTCCTTTGTTGGATTAAATGCATTGCTTGATTTTGACTGGCGTTTGTCCATGAATGGTGCTGAAATCTCGGAAGAAGAATTTAATCATCTGGTTGATAATCAGCGAAGACTTATAAAAGTAAATGGGCAATGGGTGAAGTTAGATCCAAAAATGATTCGGCAGCTACAAGATTTAATGAAGCGAGCACAGAAGGAAGGTTTGCGACTTCAAGACATTATAGAGCAAGAGTTAGTTCCTAGAGAAGAGATGGATACGGAAGAGTTCGAAGACTTTAATCCGCGCGCCTTTGCCAACATTCAAATTGAGCTAAATCGTTCCTTAAAAAAGTTATTTCATGAATTAAAGGATACATCCAATATCCCAGCTGTTCCTGTACCGTCTGAGTTTGACGGAAATCTTCGACCCTATCAGCAGCAGGGCTTCGATTGGTTAGTTTTTTTGAGGCAATTTCATTTCGGTGCCGTTTTGGCTGATGATATGGGACTTGGCAAGACTATTCAGCTTATTACGTACTTATTACATGTGAAAAACAATGAGGGAATTCCAGCCCCTGCTTTAATTATCTGCCCGACATCTGTTCTCGGCAATTGGCAAAAGGAAATCGAACGCTTTGCCCCTGACTTGTCCGTAAAATTACATTATGGACCAAATCGTTACAAAGGGGATAATTTTGGAGAAATTTTGAAAGGAACAGATATCGTATTAACAAGCTACGGACTCTCGCACTTGGATTTTGACGAACTTTCTTCCCTTGAATGGGGAACGATTGCTTTGGATGAAGCACAAAATATTAAAAATGCTCAAACAAAACAATCTCGAGCGATCCGCAAATTAAAAGGGCTACATCATATTGCCCTTTCCGGAACACCGATGGAGAATCGCCTATCCGAACTATGGTCTATTTTTGATTTTACCAATCACGGATATTTAGGCACGTATACACAATTTCAGAAACGTTTTATCCTGCCAATTGAAAAGGAAGAGGAACAAGCAAAAATCGGGGAGCTTCAGTCGCTGATTAAACCATTTTTGCTCCGTCGTACGAAGAAGGACCCCGAAGTGGAGTTAAATTTGCCGGATAAACTGGAACAAAAAGAATATTGCTCATTAACAACGGAACAAGCATCTTTATATGAACAGCTAATCCGCGAAACCTTTAATCAAATGGAGGAGCTGACAACCTTTGAACGTAAAGGAATGATATTGCAAATGCTGAACCGTCTTAAACAGTTATGCAATCATCCGGCATTGTATCTTAAAGAGGAGCAACCAAGAAAAGTGGAACAACGCTCCCATAAAATGGAGAAGCTAATAGAATTGGTAGAATCCATCTTAGATGCAAAAGAGGCATGTCTTATTTTTACCCAATATATCGGAATGGGGGAAATGATACAAAAGCTTCTTTATGAACGTTTCAACCTAACTGTTCCATTTTTAAACGGAAGTATGGCCAAAATAAAAAGAGATGAATATGTCGGACGATTTCAAGAAGGAGAATTCCCTGTCTTTCTATTATCTTTAAAGGCTGGTGGTACTGGGCTAAACCTAACCGCGGCAAATCATGTTATCCATTATGATCGGTGGTGGAATCCGGCTGTAGAAAACCAAGCCACTGACCGTGCGTACCGAATTGGCCAAAGTCGTTTTGTTCATGTTCACAAGTTTATTACAACTGGTACATTAGAGGAAAAAATCGATGCCATGCTTGAGAAAAAACAAGCATTAAATGATGAAATAATAAATAGCGAAAACTGGATAACAGAGCTTTCTGATCAGGAATTGCATCATTTGCTAGCGTTATCTTAAAAAAAGGGATCAGCTTTGATATATAGGCTGGTCTTTTTTTGCGTTAAGATAGCTGTCAGTATATATCCGGTAGCTATTTTTGCGAGGATACATCTGATAGTTTAATTGGATTCCGCAAGTTGCTGACAAGGTAAATATCCCCATCATCGCAGCGGTGGCATTATGGATGAAAGAGAAATTTTAGCATCGATTTGCTTAGGGGCAATGGGGACCGCCTTTTTAACATGCGTCGAAAGCAGTGCAAATGAACAGCATAAACAAGCCAACCTACATGCGACAGAGGATGAAATTGTAATAACAAATGGGTTCTCTGGGAAGTTTACAAGAGGTGTTAAAAATCAATTTATTTCTAAAATGGAGGATATGCAACCAACTATCGCTCCATATCCTATTCAAAATACACTTACACAGGATATTAGAAAGGTTGCAGCACACCAAAATAACCGGGAATTTATGTCACTATGGTCGGGGCAAAGTCCAAGATTAAGTAGGAACGAAACAGTGCAGGAATTGATGGACCGGATTGTGAAAGGTTGCAAATTCCCATCTTAATGAAGAAACAATACAAAAAACAGCATAAACTTTTATGTTGTTTTCTTGCATTTTAAGGAAGGTTTGATATTGGAAGCAGACGTAACGGCGGCAACGACTATATTGGCCCATTCGTACGCTTGGTATTTTATTGTTTTATATATGTTACTGTTGTTTCATCCACCTTTTTTCGCGAATGCCTGAATTAATTGTGCTAATGCCTGAATTAACTATTTTGGAAGTAGGATTTCCGTCCGAAAAAGGAGAATTGGTAGCAAAACCCATGGTGTTCTAATGTTTTATAGAGTTATTGTCGGTTTTGCCCCCTTTTTTGGATGAGGTTTTTGCGAATGCCTGAATTAATCGCCGTTATGCCTGAATTAATCTGTGTAGTGCCTGAATTATTTATCGAAACGCCTGAATTACGTCTAAAACCGCCTGAATTATTTTTGTGAAGCAGGATTTCCAAATACAGGTATAGAAATATACTTATAAAATCGAAAAGGAGTGATATATTTGATAGTAAAGGAGAAAAAAATGGAAGCAGAGATTCTAGCATTACAAGCTTCCGTAAGGAGATTAATGAAAAGTCACCCAAAACGGCAACAAATTGAGAGGGATTTAGCAAAACGACTAGCAGGTTTTAAAGGAGAACAGTCCATGGAGTATTATTTATCATTTCTTTCTGAAGAAGATTACCTCATTTTTCATCATATTAGGCTGCAAGGAAATTCACATCATTTTCAAATGGATATTTTTATTCTTTCCCTAGCATTTTTCCTAATACTTGAAATTAAGCACATCTCCGGAAAAGTTACCTTGGATAAGGATTCCAATCAAATGATCAGAGAGTACAACGATGAAATAGAGGTCTTCCCTGATCCGGTATTACAAGTTAACCATCAAAAATTCCAATTGAAAAAGTGGCTAGAAGATAAAAAGATTCCTTCCATTCCAATTGAAACGCTAGTCATTATGACAAATCCTTCATCCCTAATTCAATTCACATCAAATAGTTTCAGCTACAAACAAACTGTTACTCGAAGTACCAACTTCTTATCAAAAATCAATCATTTAAGTCAAAAGTATAAGGAGGATCAACTAAATAAAAAAGAACTTCGTAAACTCTCCAAACTTTTATTAAAACACCACACATCTACACGTCCCGATATTCTTCAAAAATACAACATTCCAAAATCAGAAATCTTACAGGGAGTCCACTGCCCGAACTGTTTTTATTTACCGATGGAGAAAAGTAAAAGGAAGTGGAATTGTCCACAATGTGGTCAAAGTTCAAAAACTGCACTTGTGGAAACATTAAAAGACTTTTCCCTCTTATTCCAACCAACCATAACCAATAAAGAGGCAAGAGAATTCTTACTGATTCCATCAGAGTCAACCATTCGCAGGCTATTACAAGACATAGACCTTCCGAATTCGGGAGCGACAAAAGGACGATTATATAAACTTCACTTTGATGATTGGGACTAGCGAGTAGAACAATGCAATGAAACAGTGTAACAGCATAACATGTTATGCTGTTATTTTTTATACTGAAAAGCATTGGTAAATCAATACTTATTAATTTTTCAAAAAAAAAAGGCTTTGCAAACGTAACAGTGTTATGTTACATTATTTTATGAAAGGAGACGAATATGATGAGTGAAGAATTAATATCTAAGAAAGATTTATTAGAGCTTACCAATATTTCTTATGGGCAGTTATATAGATGGAAACGAAAAAACCTAATACCGGAAGAGTGGTTTATTCGTAAATCTACTTTTACAGGACAGGAGACATTTTTTCCAAAAGAGAAGATTTTGGAGAGAATTGAAAAGATCCAGGCGATGAAAGAAAATCTGTCCCTCGATGAATTAGCAGATGTATTTTCCCCCAATTTGTCGGAGCTTAGCCTGGAGGAAAGTGAAATGATAAAAAAGGGAATTGCTTCACAGGCTGTGCTAAATATTTTTATGGAAATGAATCAGGGGCTGAAATATTTCTCGTTTGAACAAATGCTGTCTGTTTATATTCTTGAAAAACTATTACGGTCAGGAGACATTAATTTGGACGAAGGAAAAATGGTCTTGCAGGTGATGAATGACCATTATCGATCCATGAAAAGCGGGGAATTGTTTTTTATCCGCAAACTGGGAATATCCTCTTGTTTTATCGTTTCAAGTGTAGAGGATATTTATTTTGAACAGTCAACAAAACTGGTGACTCAGGTTTCTTTAACAAACTGTATGGAAGAATTGAAATCAAAATTATTGTAAGGGAGAGCTAATGAATATGAATAAAAATCGTGATTTGATCATAAATGGATTTGGTAGTTCAAGTGGCGGAGAATTTGACCTTGCTTCGATAAATGGAAAAGGAAAAGTATTGGGAGACATTGATTGCAAGCATTTTGATAGTAACGGCTTTGGAACGGTTAACGGCAATGTAAAAGCAGAAACTGTAAAAATCAATGGAAAATCTACAATAGATGGCAATGTTGAAGCCGACAGCATTTCTATTGATGGGCATTCTTCCATGGGTGGGGAAGTGAACGTGGAAAAGATAAGAATATCTGGGAGCGGGTCTATTGGCGGATCCTTGCGAGGAGAGAACATTAAAATTAATGGGAAAGCCTCCATTGGCGGGGATTGCGAAGCGGAAGAGTTTGTTTCTGAAGGGCTATTTAACATCGGTGGACTACTAAACGCAGAGAATATTGATATTCTTTTATCCGGCGATTGTAAAGTAAGGGAAATTGGTGGACAGTCCATTCGTATTAAGCAAAAGATGCAAGGATTTATGAAACTCATTAAATCTATCTATCCAACTAGATTAGTGACGGATGTGATTGAGGGAGATGACCTTCACCTAGAAGGTGTAAAAGCAAAAATCATTCGAGGGAACAATGTTAGGATAGGTCAAAACTGTGATATTGATTTAGTGGAATATAAAGACGCTATCGAGGTTGATAAAACCTCTAAAGTGAATAAAACAAATCAACTTTAAGATGAAAGGGGGTAATCTCAAATGGATAAAAGGAATATAAGCATATTTGGTTCTGGCAGTTCCGGTGGCGGAGAGTTTAACAAAATAAAGATTAACGGAGAGGGAACGATCACAGATGACCTTTCTTGTGATGTATTTAAAGTGTTCGGAACAGGCGTTGCAATGGGTGAAGTAGAAGCGGGTACGCTTGATATTTTTGGTACGCTTGATATACATGAAAATGTAAAATCGGAAAGTATTAAGGTTTTCGGGACTATGAGTGCAAATAAAGAAGTATTCGGAAATGAAATAAAAATTCGGGGAGCCATGGATGTAGGAGGAAATATTTCAGGAGAAAAAATAAGGCTAAAAGGAGGTCTTACCGTAAATGGTGATTGTGAGGTGGAGACCTTCCTATCAGATGGTTCCTTTGAAATTGGTGGTTTATTAAATGCCGGAAAGGTAGACATTGAATTGAAATATGGAAAAAGCTCTGTGAAGGAAATGGGCGGTGAGGAAATACAGGTAAAAAGGAAGTCCTCCATTCTTGGATTTAACAAACAAAATGGCACCTTGGATGCAAATACGATCGAAGGGGACCAAATTTATGTGGAATATACAAAAGCAGACGTTATCAGAGGAAAAAAAATCGAAATAGGACCTGGTTGCGAAATTGACTTAGTGGAATATAATGAACAGTTCCATTGTGCGAAAAATTCAAATGTAAAAAAACAAATAAAAATATAAGAATTGCTGGGGAGTTGAATATATGGTTGCAAAAAATAGCAAATTAGGTTTTGTTGTAGCGGGATTAATGCTCGGGATTTTGATGGCTTCGATGGATAATACCATTGTTGTTACAGCGATGGGCACAATTGTCGCAGATTTAGGTGGTATTGATAGTTTTGTTTGGGTTGTTTCTGCCTATATGGTAGCAGAAATGGCGGGTATGCCGATCTTCGGAAAACTTTCTGATATGTTCGGACGAAAGCGATTCTTCGTATTTGGATTAATACTTTTTATGATTGGATCGATTTTGTGTGGAACTGCTGAAAGCATAACACAGCTTAGTATTTACCGTGCTATTCAAGGAATTGGCGGTGGAGCACTCATTCCAATTGCTTTTACCATTGTATTTGATATTTTTCCTCCTGAAAAACGGGGGAAAATGGGCGGACTTTTTGGAGCTGTATTTGGTTTATCCAGTATTTTTGGACCGCTATTAGGGGCTTATATTACCGACAATATTGGCTGGCATTGGGTGTTTTATATTAATCTACCGCTTGGGATTGTTTCATTACTATTTATTGCACTTTTTTATCACGAGTCTCGTGTACATGAAAAACAAAAAATTGACTGGTTTGGCGCTATCACATTGGTTGGTTCAGTAGTGTGCTTAATGTTTGCATTAGAGCTTGGCGGTTCCAAATATGCTTGGAATTCAAGTGTTATTTTAAGTTTATTTGCTGGTTTTGCGGTTCTATTTATTCTCTTTATATTCATCGAAAGAGTAGTTTCTGAGCCAATTATTTCTTTTAAGATGTTTAAAGAAAGGTTATTTGCGGGAAGTACAATAGTATCATTATTCTATGGGGCTGCATTTACGGGGGCTACTGTTTATATACCGATTTTTGTGCAAGGAGTTTACGGTGGTACTGCTACAAATTCAGGATTAATCTTGCTGCCGATGATGCTCGGTTCCGTTGTTTCTGCACAACTTGGTGGGTTTTTAACAACGAAGTTAAGCTATCGAAATATTATGTTCATATCAGGTGTTATTACGATTTTAGGAATCTTCTTATTAACAACAATCAACCCAGATACTTCTCGATTCATTTTAACGATTTATATGATTATTACCGGATTTGGGGTTGGCTTCTCCTTTTCAGTACTAGGAATGTCTACTATTCATAAATTTGGTATAGAGCAAAGGGGGTCGGCAAGCTCGACAAGTAACTTTGTCCGTTCATTAGGAATGACAATTGGGATAACAGTGTTTGGAATGATACAGAAAAATGTATTTTCAGACCAATTGACAAAAGTATTTAAGGGAATGGGAACAATGCCACAAAATGGTTCATATAATCCAAATACGATCATGAAGGAAAGTGCTCGTTCCCATATTCCTGCGGAAATTCTTCATAAGATTACGGATGCATTGTCTACATCTATTGTCCATACATTCCTATGGGGATTAGTTCCTGCTGGATTAGCGTTCTTGTTTATCTTTGTGATGAGTAATGAGAAAATGGTAGTTAGTAAAGTACAAAAGTAAAATTGTGAAGAGAATGTTAAAAATTTTCAAAATCGATATACAGACTTTATAAAGTAGGGTAAAATAGTTAGGAATCGTAAAATCAAAGAGGTGATCTATCTTGAAAAGAAAAGATCATGATCAACTAAAAAAGGTAATGGCAAATTTAGCGGGTATTGGGGTAAAGATATCGAAAACAAAATCTCGCCGAGAGCTTTTTAAAGTGCTAGAGGATGTCAAATTAATCCCTAAATATCCAAAACTACATCATTAGTCATAAATAAGTCAGATGTGTACTTAGCACAACTGGCTTATTTTTTTTGAAATAAATAATATCGGGTAAAAGTCTAAATGGATATCCGTCTAGAGATGGAAAACATTAGAACTTTAATTATATATAATAAAGATAGAAAATTCAGATTAGGGGTGTGGGAATGGAGTACATAATAGACATTCATGGGATTAAGAAAAGCTATAAAAAAAGAAAGTCAAAAGAAATTATTGAAGCGGTTAAAGGTGTCTCTTTTCAAGTGAAAAGAGGAGAAGTTGTTGGGCTCCTTGGACCAAATGGTGCAGGAAAAACGACTACCATTAAAATGATGTGCGGCTTGCTCCTTCCTAATGAAGGAACTGTAAAAATAAATGGCATTGAAATTGGAAAACAGCGTTTAAAAGCACTTCGACATATTAGTACCGTTTTAGAGGGAAATCGCAATCTTTATTGGAGATTAACTGTTCGGGAAAACCTCGAGTATTTCTCGGGAAATCGAGGATTGTCGAAAAAGGCAGTATCTGCTCAAATAGACGAATTACTGGAACGACTTAATCTGACACATAAAGCCAACGAAATGGTTAATTCCCTTTCTCGCGGGATGCAGCAAAAAGTTTCCATAGCAGTTGCTTTATTATCTAATACAGAAATTATTTTTCTTGATGAACCAACCTTGGGGTTAGATATTGAAACAAGCTACGAAGTTAGAAATTTATTAAAGAATATAGCGAAAGAGTATAATAAAACGATTTTACTAAGCTCACATGATATGCCAGTTGTCCAAGAAATTTGTGAGCGGGTAATTATTATTAATGAGGGAAGAATTGTTACAGACGAACGAGTCAGTGATTTGCTTGAACTGTTTGATACAAAGGCTTATTCCTTTACGCTTCATTCGTTGATTGCGGAAAAAGATATAAAAGAAATTCAAAGACATTTTATGGCGGAGTTAGAGGTTAATGAGGGAATGCAGTCTGTTATTACCGTTACGATTGCTCATAGCGATGAATTTTATAAGGTAATTGACATGTTTAAAGAAATGAATATAGAAATCGATAAAGTAGATCGCTCCATTATCGATTTTGAACAAGTATTTTTGAAAATCGTAAAGGGGGAAATGAAACGTGAAGTTGCTGCAACTGTTTAAGGCAAATTTTCGCAGGGAGTTTATCTTATTAAAAAGGTACCTCCCTAATACGATTAGTGAACTAATTACTTTCTTCTGTATCTTTTTAGTCATGTTTTTTGGAATCAAAGTGGTCGGTGATCCTAACTCTATGGAATCAAATGTTCAATATACTATAGTAAGCTATGTATTTTGGTTCTTATCTTTGAGTGCCATGCAGGGAATTGGTTGGGCCATTATGAACGAGGCACAGCTAGGAACACTAGAACAAATGTATATGTCTCCGATGGGAGCGTGGCGAATATTATTGACAAGAATTGTTTCGATCACCTTGCAACAGTTTGTTATCATAATCGTTTTATTATACTTAACGATGCTAGTTACGAACACTTGGTTGAATATTGATGTAGTATCGATCCTGCCAGTATTGATTTTTACCGTTATCAGCATGTTTGGGGTTAGCTTCATGATTGCAGGGATGGCCATCATCATTAAACAGATTAATGCCTTTTTGCAGGTTTTGCAGTTTATCTTAATGGGATTAACATTCTTTCCCCTTTCGATGTCGCCATTTATGGCTATATTACCAGTTGTAAAAGGTGTAGATATGACAAGATCAATAATGATTCATAATAAAACACTTGTTGATTTTCATTGGGCTGATTATATAAGTCTAATTGCAAATGCGGTAATTTATCTTGTTTTAGGCATTCTTGTATTTAAACGCTGTGAACGTACCGCGATGACAAAAGGAGTATTAGGGCAATATTAACTTGATAAAATAGAGGAAGAAAAAAGCACTGGCATTATGCCAGTGCTTTTATATTGCTTCCGAATTCGTTAACGGGATATTATGCTTCACTTTCATATCTTGAGCGTTTTTTTTCTTTACCTCAATATATTTAACATGAAGATCTTCCATTTCTTTTATGGTAAACTCGAAATCTTCAAATTCAATAATATCACCTTGTTTTGCTTCGTAGTTTTCGGTTAACACCCAACCTCCGAGTGTATCAATATCTTCATCTAGTATTTCAATACCTAATAGATCATTTACTTCACTTAAAAGAACCTTAGAATCAATAATAAAGTGATTATCCTTCACCTTACGAATTAATGGCACTTCATCCATATCGAACTCGTCGCGGATTTCTCCAACTATCTCTTCTAAAATGTCCTCAACCGTCACAAGACCGGAAGTACCGCCATATTCATCAATTAATACCGACATGTGAATTCGTTCTTTTTGCATCATTACTAATAAATCATGAATTGGAATCGAATCTATAACACGAATAATCGGACGGACATAATCTTGTAAAGACAACTCTTCTATTCCTTTTTCACTAATTAAGTCCGTTAATATTTCTTTCACGTTCACAATCCCCATGATGTGGTCTTTATCTCCATCGATAACGGGATAACGTGTAAACCGTTCTTCCTTTGCAATATCTAAAAAAGTTTGTAGTCCATCGTCTTTCGATAAAGAAATGATCTCAGTACGAGGTACCATTATCTCTTTTGCAATGCGATTGTCAAATTCAAAGATGTTATTTACATATTTAAACTCTGATTGATTAATTTCTCCACTTTTAAGACTTTCAGATAAAATAATCCGCAATTCTTCTTCCGAATGGGCAATGTCATTTTCACTTGCAGGCTTAAGACCAAAAATCTTTGTTACAAGTCGAGCAGAATTGTTTAATACCCAAATAAATGGGAACATTAAACGATAGAATAAAATTAACGGTTTTGCATGTAACAAGCTAAGAAGCTCAGCTTTTTGAATAGCTAATGTTTTTGGTGCTAATTCTCCGACTACCACATGTATAAATGTTATAGCGGCAAATGAGAGTGCTAGTGAAATAACATTTGTAATAGAACCCGGGATTTGGAGGAACACAAACAATGGATGCAGTAATTTGGATACTACCGACTCTCCAATCCATCCTAACACCAATGATGCGATGGTGATACCGAGCTGACAGGCAGATAAATATTCATCCAAGTTCGTAATAATTTTTTTCACAGCCAGCGCACTTCTATTTCCTTCTTCAATGAGCTGATCGATACGTGAACTCCGCACTCTTATAATTGCAAACTCTGATGCAACGAAAAATGCGGAAAGTGCTATTAGAAAAAAAACAAGCACTAGTTTAAATATGTCCAAATAAGTTTCCCTACCCCGTACTATACGGGATAGGAGTCACCTCCTATTTTTTTTCACTTTAGAATTATATGATAAGTTGAACATAGATCTTCTTTTAAAAAGGATATCTACGTCCAGCTTCAGGTGAAATTTGCACTACAATTTCAATAGCGCCTATCGGCTAGCGGATTTCTCCGTCTCCTCCCTACGATAAGTCAACATCAGTTGAAATTTGAAGTGCCAATTTCAATAGCTCGTGAACTACCTCACTGTGTTTCCTTTATCTCAGTCGAAGACTACTCAGGTGAAATTACACTTCAAATTTCACTCATCCGTACGCCGATGAGCAAGGCGCTTACGCATTTGTTTTTAAAAAATGTAGCGATTGCATTAATGCAACGCTCTCCATTGTAAGCCTTTTGAAAATGGCTTCTTTTTGCTGATGATTTAAGACTTCCAATGCTGGTACTAAATCAGATATCTCCATATTAAGTTGTTTCATATGCTCTGATACGTTATCAATATGCTGTTGTACAATGGATTCAGTCATTTCGTGGCATTTCTTCATTTCCATTTTTGTACGAATAGTATCAAGTGATATTCCAAGCTTTTTATATCTTTCAATGAATTTGAGATCGTCCAAAGCTTCTGAAGCATATATACGATAATTTGATTTAGAACGATTAGCCTGCAAGAGACCCAAACTTGTATAGTAATCTATCGTTCTCTTAGATACATTGGCTAAGGCTGCTAATTCTCCAATACGGTATACGACCCCATCCTACCACCACCCTTAAAGTAATAAAAAAATACAACGAATAAATAATAATAATATTATAAAAAAAACAAACCGTACAGTCAAACGTGATACTTATATTCTCTTATGGTTCTTATTTTATTTACAATAGAAACCTAAATAATTTTTTTCATTCATTTATAAAATATTTATATTAAGAAAAGATGTTCACAAGCTAAACAGTTTTAGGATACTTAACAAAAAACGAAAAGTAAGCGTTTATTCAAAATTAACCCTATTAATTTACAATATGGTTAATTATTGTCCAGTATTCTTGCACATTGTCGTTTTTTCTTAAACGGTACATCATTATGAGTTGGTGGTTCCCTTGCCGTCGCTATTTTACACAAGTAAAAAGGCTCCTTCAAGGGAATCGGTAACTCAAGAAAGAGTTAACCTCCTATTATTCAGAGAGATTATTCTGTGTTTTTAGCTTTTTCTTTACATCTACGTATAAAACATGGGATTCTTCCATTTCGGATACGATAAATTCACAAGTTGTTGTATCAATTTTATCACCCTGTTTTAAATCATATTTTTGGGTGAGCAACCAACCTCCTATGGTATCTACCTCTTCTTCCAAAATTTCAATTCCTAATAAATCATTTACATCTTCAATTAGTACTTTTCCATCAAAAATGTAATGGTTATCCTCTATTTTTCGAACAAGCGGAATTTCGTCTGCATCAAATTCATCACGAATTTCTCCAACAATCTCTTCTAAAATATCTTCGACAGTAACCATTCCTGCTGTTCCCCCATATTCATCTAATAGAATGGCCATATGTGTTCGATCCTTTTGCATTTTAGCTAAAAGATCCTGTATAGGAATCGTTTCGATAAAGCGAAGAATGGGGTTAATATATTTATCTACAGGGTCATCTTCTTGACATTCATTATAAATACAGTCCGTTAAGAGTTCTTTTATATTAATAACTCCAATAATGCTATCCTTATCCCCATTGGTGACGGGGTAACGTGTATATTTTTCTACACGGACAATCTCCATAATATTTTCAATAGTAAAACTTTTATCAATACTAACAATTTCTGTCCTTGGAACCATGATTTCTTTTGCGATTCGATTATCGAATTCAAAAATATTGTTTACATATTTATATTCTGATTGATTAATTTCTCCGCTTTTCAGACTTTCTGAAAGGATGATTCTTAACTCCTCCTCCGAATGAGCAATTTCGTGATCAGGGATCGGCTCAAAGCCAAATATTTTCGTGACAAGACGTGATGATCTATTTAGTAACCAAATAAATGGGAACATAATGCGGCTAAACCAAACAAGTGGTGTTGCGAATAATAAGGTAATTGATTCTGCCTTTTGAATAGCAATGGTTTTAGGTGCTAATTCTCCTAAAACTACATTTACAAAAGTAATGATGGCAAAGGAAATGAAAAAAGATAAAATATTTTCAATGGAAGAGGAAATGTGAACAGAATGAAAAATTGGTTTTAATAACTGTTTCATGGTCGGTTCCCCTAACCATCCTAATATTAATGAAACAACCGTTATTCCCAGTTGAATAGCAGAAAGAAACCCATCTAGCTTAGTAAGGATTTTTTTAACGATAGAAGCTTTTTTATTTCCTTCTGCTATTAATTGATCAATCCGCGAAGAACGGACCCTGACAAATGCAAATTCCGCAGAAACAAAAAACGCAGTAAGAGCAATCAAAATAAAGATGAAAACAAGTTTGAAAATAGGCATCCTTTTGTCCTTATTAGAAAGGACAAGCACCTCCTAACGAGTAACACATATAGTGTTACTTTACCCGAAAATGTAAACCAAATACTGATAGCTACATATTAAGTTGATATCAAATCTTGAGATAGTTAAAAATAGCTCAAAAGTACATGTATTATTTTTGTAATACAAATGAAAAATAAATATAGGTGAAAATTAATGAGGAAATTTAAAATATATTTGGTAAAATAAAGTATAAATTTGATTCGAATAAATACAGTTTCTTAGGAAGCTGTTTTTTTATGCAGGGTAAGCAATTCTCGTATAATTTGTATTTCGTACTTTATTTAAAGTTCTTGTAAGGTATATAATTGGGCATCTTATCTAAAAAAAGTTATCCATTCTAATGCCAAATATAGAAATGCTGGGATTTTCATTTAAAAAAGTAATTTTTCTTTAAGAAAAGAGCCAATGGTAAGCTTCGGAGGGACCACAATTGAAAAATCATACAGGGAATCGTGATATAATCTACATTCATGTAAATTACCCGGATCACTATGTAATATCTGCGGGCATAGAATTTAAGGAATTTATTATGGCAAACCACGATATATCAAACCTATTACTTCTTCATCATCAATTTGATGAAGGTAATTACAATTTACACACCTCAATGGATTATGTAGACAAGGAAACGATTCCAAAGCTAGTTAATGATGAAGTGAATAGTTATGGTAATTTTTGTTGGATTGATTTCGAAAATGAAGAAGCAGTAAACCTATTAGAAGGTCAGGAAATTGCAGAACTTTTATACTTAAGTCATTTGAAAAATCATCTACGCTTACCTTTTTATCGTAAGCTTGATAATCATTTTGCCTATTTATCACATGACGATGGTTGGTTTAATAAAACATACTATCGATCATTTGAAGATTTTTATCGTGTACTTGGGTGTTCGATAATAAGTAAAATGAGCAATAAAACAGAAAAATCGATGTTCGGCATAAAGAAAAAAAGAGAAGTTTCAAATGTCCCAGTGGAAATCCTCTATCCCTTTATCGAGAACATGAAAGAAGGCATCGTTATTTCCATTGAGAGAGCTAAATTTTCTCGTTCACAAATTGAAATTCCTATATGGGTAATCGGTGATTACTACTATATGGATGAGATGCAAGAGGAATATTCAAACATTGGGAATCGGCCTGTTGATGGCAAGATTGTGTATGATCGAAAATTAAAGGAATGGAAATGCTTTATCAAATAAGAAAAGCAGAAGCGCCGCGGCTCTAGCGTATGGATGAGTGAAATTTGAAGTGTAATTTCACCGAGTGAAATTTGTACTCCCAATTTCACCTAGAGCTAGACGGAAATTTAAGAATCCGCCTCGGGTAAAGGCGGATTTTTATTTTGAAAATTTCTTTTGTGCCCAAGCGTCCAATTTCTTCACTTCCTTCTTCCCGAACGTAAACCCATAAATAAGTAACAAAACAATAATGATAGTGAAGATGTCTAGCTTTCTTGTGTGGATAAAATTTATAATTCCCATAATTACTTGTGGAATCACACCGGTAATTGCAAATAAAACACTTGCCACTCGAAACCAAAAAGTTGATTTCATACCATATCGTGCATAAAACAGAAAAAATGTCGACGCCCACGCTAAAATTTCAAGGGACACTAATATAATCCATTTATATTCTAAAATAAAACTCATAATTATTGCTCCTTCCATTAGAACAAAAGTAGGAAATAAAGAAAAAAAGATGAATTGTCACTACATATAGGTTAATATTAATACCGATTACAATCCATAAAAAATGATGCTTTAAGGGTAATGATTTCACCGAAATGTATATTTTACATATGATGTTTCTAGGCAAATGTCATAGGTTTAGCAAATACCCTTTTCTTAAACTTTGTTGTTTTTATATACGTATACGCTTGGCTACTACTTATTCGGGTAAAAATAAATAATCTTTTAAGAAAAGATGCCCCGAAGCCGAGCTTGTTTAGGATTTATCACAAATAACGAGAAGCCACAATTATTACGAAAATAACATTAGAAATAAAAGCTAACTGGAGGATATTTATGAAAACAAAGCTTTGTTTATTATATGGCGGTAAATCTGCTGAACATCAGGTTTCCCTCCAAACTGCTAAGGCTGTTATTCAAGCGTTGAATTTAGAGAAATTTGAAATTCACCCAATCTATATTACAACAGATGGACATTGGGTGAAAGGCCCCGGATTAACAAGCCCTGTTGATAGTGTTTCTGCATTGCAATTTAATAATGGCGATGAAATTGTACCTAATGCGCTTATGTCGGCATTAACCTCGACTGACGAAAATGAGAAAACAGGATATGATGTAGTATTTCCTTTATTACATGGACCGAATGGGGAAGATGGAACTGTTCAAGGTATGCTTGAATTATTAAATCTTCCATATGTCGGAAATGGTGTCATTGCATCAGCGGCTGGCATGGATAAAGTGATAATGAAAAATATTTTTGAACAAGCGGGGCTTCCGCAAGTAAAATATGTCTGGTCATTAAGAAGTGCATGGGAAGCAGATCCAGATTCCGCTTATCAATCTGTTGAAGAAGAACTCGGATACCCATGTTTTGTTAAACCTGCTAATCTAGGTTCTAGTGTCGGAATTAGTAAGTGTTCGAACCGTGAAGAACTGGAAGCAGCATTTAAAGAAGCGTACCAATATGATCGCAAAATTATTATCGAAGCAGGTGTAACTGCCCGTGAGATCGAGGTTGGTGTTCTTGGGAATGATTATCCTGAATGCTCAGTAGCGGGTGAAATTTTACCAAAAACAACCTTCTATGACTATAAAGCGAAATATGAAGATGGAGATACTGCATTAATAATCCCTGCTGATATTTCAGAGGAAGTTTATGCAAACATAGTTGATATAGCGAAAAAGGCATTTAAAGCACTTGACTGTTCTGGACTAGTCCGTGCAGATTTCTTTGTTTCAAATGAAGGAAAAGTGTTAATAAATGAAGTAAATACAATGCCAGGCTTTACACCTGTCAGTATGTTCCCGCTATTATGGAAGCACAGTGGAGTGGAATATCCTGAACTTATTGAACGCCTTGTTCAATTAGCCCTGGATCGCTATGAAGAAAAGCAAAAAATAAAATATACCTTTTAAAGTGATTACGAAAATTTATGATTACTATCATATGAATTATTTAACAAGTTCAGTTTTTGTCTAGCTACAGGTGAAATTTGTACTTCAATTTCAATAGCGCCTATCGGCTAGCGGATTTCTACGTCTTCTCCCTACGATAAGTCAACATCGACTCGTCCCTCGCCGTGTTTCCTTTATCTCAGTCGAAGACTACGAAATCCGTACGCCGATGAGCAAGGCGCTTTCGCTTTTCTAATTGGAATCACGATTCGTGATTCCCATTCACTTTAAATATGGAAATATGAAGATGGAGGTGCGAAAGAATGATCAAGCGTACAATCAAGCAAATAGCAAATATGATAAAAATAGAAAATGATATAACCGAGTTCCAAGAAATATTGATTAGTGGAGCTACCATCGATACTAGAATTATTGAACAAGGGAACTTATATGTACCATTAAAGGGAAGGTTTGCTGATGGACACCAATTTGTAGAAGCGGCTATTCAAAGCGGGGCTGGTGCGTCCTTCTGGCAAAAGGATGTGCCAAATCCTCCTCAAGGCTTGCCTATTTTAGTGGTTGAGGATGTTTTGACAGCGCTACAAGAATTAGCTCGTGCTTACCTGCATGAATTGAATATAAAAGTAGTTGGTGTTACAGGAAGCAATGGAAAAACGACCACTAAAGATATGGTTGCAAGTGTGTTAAGTCAAAAATACAAAGTGCAAAAAACAATTGGAAATTATAACGGTCGCGAAGGCTTGCCTTTAACTGTTTTATCATTAGAAGAAGATACAGAAGTAGCGGTTCTTGAAATGGGCATGAGTGCAAGAGGAGAAATTGAATTTTTAACAAAGCTTGCTCGCCCAGACATTGCAATCATAACCAATATTGGAGAGGCGCATTTACAGGATTTAGGCTCACGTGAAGCGATAGCAGATGCAAAAATGGAAATTGTTCAAGGTCTTTCAACGGACAGTTTATTTATTTATATGGGAGACGAGCTGTTGTTGAAGGAAAGGGTTCCATCCTATCCAGATTTACGCATGAAATCCTTCGGAATAAATGAGGAAAACGATATTTACCCAATTGCGATTAATCAAGAAGAAACGGGAAGTACCTACTCTATTAACATAGCACCAGAACAGCCGCTATTTATTCCAGTTCTAGGAGAGTACAATGTGTTAAATTCCCTTGCTGCCATTCTTACTGGATTTGAGCTTGGTTTATCCATTGAAGAAATTAAAGCTGGCTTATCCTCCATTAAGCTTACTGCAATGAGGATGGAAATGCTTGATGGTATAAGCGGGGTAAAAGTTATCAATGATGCTTACAATGCAAGCCCAACTTCTATGAAGGCAGCATTAAATTTAGTAATGAATCTTGATAATACAAGAGAAAAAATTGTTGTGCTTGGAGATATGCTAGAGCTGGGAGAAGAAGAAAAACAATTTCATCAAGAAATCGGACGCTTTCTTCAGCCTTCCAAAATTAAATATGTTTATACCTATGGTGAACTTGGGTATTGTATTGCAGAGGAAGCACAAAAACAATTTGGCACTGATCGGGTGTTGTCGTTTACAAATAAACAAGAATTAATCCAATCTATAAAATCCCATATTCAAGGTAACGAGCTTGTCCTTGTAAAGGCTTCTAGAGGAATGCAACTGGAAGAAGTAGTTACTGCTCTAGCAAAATAAAGAAATCGGTATTTTTACCTTTTTTTTATCACATCCAACCTGATGCTCTAAAAAAGTATATGAATGAATTAATGTTGTTAAACTAAAAATAAATTGACCCCCTGTTAAAACGACACAAACTGTGGGTGAAAAAAAAGAAATAATCAGTTATTTAAAAATGGCGAAATATGTGAGTGGAACTGATCTCGAATGGATTCCATTTACATTGAAATCTCGAACTTTTAGTGGTACGATATACAGTATCGTTTACACTTTTGCCGTAATACAAAGAGATAGAAATGTCTTTTTTTTGAAAATAAAACCGGGTATAACCCAAGGGGGTTAATATGGCCCTGTGAAGTGTCTAGAAGGAGAATGAGAAGCATTGACGAAGTTTTCAGAATTAGAATTAAGTCCGTCACTTTTGAAATCTGTTAAAAGAATGGGCTTTGAAGAAGCTACACCAATACAAGCAAAAACAATTCCATTAAGTTTAAAAGGTGTTGATATTATCGGTCAAGCACAAACAGGAACCGGTAAAACAGCAGCATTTGGAATTCCATTAATTGAAAAAATTGATGCAAAAAATCCTAATATCCAAGGAATTATTATTGCTCCAACACGAGAACTTGCTATCCAAGTATCAGAGGAATTGTATAAAATCGGTTATGATGCAAGAGCTCGTGTATTAGCGGTTTATGGCGGTCAAGATATCGGCAGACAGATAAAAGCATTGAAGAAAGGTCCGCAGATTATTGTAGGAACACCAGGAAGGATCCTAGATCATATTAAACGCCGTACATTGAAGTTAGACCAGGTTCATACTTTAATTCTTGATGAAGCTGATGAAATGTTAAATATGGGATTCATTGATGACATTGAAGAAATTCTTTCCAGTGTACCAGATGAACGACAAACATTACTTTTCTCCGCTACTATGCCAGATCCAATTCGCAGAATAGCAGAAAGGTTTATGAAAAACCCTGAGTTAGTAAAAGTGAAAACTAAGGAAATGACAGTTTCACTTATTGAACAATATTTCGTTAAAGTTTTTGAACGAGAAAAATTTGACGTACTTTCACGTTTAATCGATGTGCATTCGCCAGAGCTTGCTATTGTATTTGGTCGTACAAAAAGACGTGTAGATGAATTAGCAAACGCATTAAATCTTCGTGGTTATATTGCGGAAGGCATCCATGGTGATCTTAGCCAAGCGAAGCGTCTTTCTGTTTTAAGAAAGTTTAAAGAAGGCAAGATTGATGTACTTGTAGCAACTGATGTGGCAGCCAGAGGGTTAGATATTTCAGGTGTTACTCATGTTTATAACTATGATATTCCACAAGATCCGGAGTCATATGTACATCGTATTGGCCGAACTGGTCGTGCTGGTAAAGAAGGAATGGCTATCACATTTGTTAGTCCACGTGAAATGGGATATTTAAAAACAGTGGAGCAAACAACGAAAAAACGGATGATGCCAATGCGTCCACCATCCAGTGATGAGGCATTTGAAGGACAGCAACGTGTTACAATGGAACGTATTAACGACATTTTAAGTGAAGGCAATCTTGACCAATATGTAACGGTAGCCAAAGAGTTACTAGCAGGAAATGATCCAGCAATGGTTATTGCGGCTGCTTTAAAATTAATGACGAAAGAGCCTGATAATACACCTGTCCATATTACGGAAGAGCGTCCTTTGCCGGTGAAAAAAGACTCACAAAAATCTTCTGTTCGCAGAGGTAAACAATCTTCCTCCTCTTATGGCAACAAGAATAGGAAGCCAAAAAGAGCGGGAAGAAGACCATAATTGTAATTTAATACATTAAATAAATTAACCAAAACGGGGCCAATAAAAGAGTAAGCGATCATGTAGGCTGGTTACGGGAAATATAAATAAAAAATACTCCTTATTTTATATAGGGGGTATTTTTTTTTCTACTTCTCTTTTTAACTGCAAAAATTCGACATTAATAATAATTAACGAAATTTTATTTGTATAATAATTATTTTGATTATTTTTATAATTGGGTTATATATAATTATTC
>NZ_JBYSWK010000053.1:0-26005 GCF_058781025.1 Heyndrickxia sp. FW510-T9
TGATAAAATATTCCTTTGTTTCTGTGTGTGTTAGTATTTCTAACATTTTATCTTTTTCAAGCAATCTTATTTCACTTACTTCATTGTCAAATGGAGTTAGTAATTTTTCACCTAAAAATTCAACGAGAAACATTGTTGTTTCATGTCTTACATATCCGATTTTCTCTCGAATGGATATTGGAAAATCAAAACTTATTTTTTCTTCAAATTGCTTTATTACTTTATATTCATCTGAACCGGTTTCTTCCTTTAATTCGCGAAATAGAGAATCCACTAATTCATTATCTTCCTCTTCTAAACCGCCTTTAATAATATCCCATTCGCCTTTTATATTTTCTTTTCCTTCTTTTGTATTAATTTTTGTTTTATGTATAATTAGATACTTATTATTTTGAAAAACAAATGCACCAATAGCTTTTCTAATATTCTCCATTTGCTTACCATTCCTCCAGTTTCACTTTTTTTCATCAAAAAAGACTTTTTAATAGAGAAATACTCAAAGTGATTACGTAGTTTATCGGAATAATGAAACTCTCTCCTTTTAATTGTATCGAACCCCATTAAATTTCTCGATTTTTTTGATTAAATATAGTCTCATTTCACTATTAATAGTTCGAATGTAAAATCAAATGATGTTTCCAGAAAATGAGAAGATTACCAACAACTAGTTAATTCTTATTTTGTATTTCTTCCCAAGGTTGAAATGAAAATGGAATGCCCATCATTTTAGCAGTTGTCTCATCGTAAGATACTAAATCTTTTTTTGACAGTTCATTTAAAGAGCGTTTTCCCATCGCTCTTAAAGCCATTTTCATTTCTTCAATACTTGCAGTTAAGAATTTTTCGGCTGCTTTAACGCCTTCTTCGGTCTTAAATTGATCCTTGAATTTCCCTTGATTCCAAACAGCTTGTGTAGGTGGCTCAAAAGGTAGTGCATTGAGAGTTTGAGTATGTGCAACTGCAAATAACATGGCTGAACCTACATATACAGCGTCAGCACCTAATGCAAGTACCTTTAAAAAATGCCCCGGTACAAATAATCCTCCAGATACAATTAGACTAATTTGTCCTTTCATATTTTTCTTCTCCAGATGATTGGCGGCGCGGAAAACTGCATGTAATGTAGGAATCCCAATATCATCAGATAGAATTGGAGGGGCACCATGGGTTGCCGCTTGTCCGCCGTCAATTGCAATATAATCAACTCCAATATAAATTAAATGATCAATATCTTCTTCAATTTTTCCACCTGCACCAATTTTTGATCCAATTGGAACTCCACCAGTCATAACTCGAAGTTCATCAACAAGCTCTTTCAAATCATCTAGTGTTTGATTTTCGACAAAATTATCATAAATCACAGCATCCTCATTTTCCTTTAGCCCCATTATTTTGCGGGCACGACCTGTTAAATTTTTAGGTGAAATTTTTCCACCCGTTCCAAATAATGCACCCTGCCCTAACTTAACTTCAATCATATCGGCCCGTTTAATAAGATCATCTTCCTTTGACCATTCTGTTTTAGAAAACTGTAAAATATACTTTCCGGCAGCATCTAACTCCTCGGGCATGACTCCGCCTTCACCAGAGTTAATAGCAGTTCCTACATTTTTAGCAGCTCCCGCCAAAGAAAGTCGCACTTCCTCACTAAGTGCGATACCGTATGCCATCCCGCTGATCATTAGCGGAATTTTTATTTTCATAGGTTTTTTCGCCATTGGCCCTATTGTAACCGCAACATCTACCTCTGCCTCACCATCAATGGGAAATGGGGATGTTTGTGCAGGGATAAACGTAATAGGATCTAAACTCGGCCACTTTTTTGATGAACCAAGAGGACGATGGAGAACATCGCCTGTTTCTGCACGGAGGCTATTTTCAAGTATATTTTGAATACCCATATGACGTAGACCCGGTAATAACTCTATAAGATTTTCTTGGTAACTATCGGTAAATATGATTTTTCCCATTTGTTTAACCATACGTTTAATTATCCAACGCCAACCAATAAGTATAAATAATATTAGAATAAATAATATTGATACCATCGCAAAAAGCACATAATATAAAAAGTTCGGCATAATCACTACTCCACTACTGTACAAATTATATAGTTGTTATCACCATTATTGCCCAAACAAAAGAAATAATTATCGCTATATATGAATCCCCTCATTTACATCGTGAAAAGGAGATAAAAAAGAATAGATTAAAAATTTCCGTTAAAGGAAAATCTATAATAGATCTCTAAAATTGCACAAGTTCCAATGTTGATTTTTAAACTAAAAGATTACTCCACGTAAGAAGGAGGTTATTTTTATGAACTTATTGAATGATAGCATTCATCGCCCTTATCCAATCCCTTCGAAAAAGTGGATTATGCGGCAAACATGGAGAAATGTATTGTTTTTGCATTGGCCAATCCCACTTGAAAAACTAAGGCCACATATTCCTTCGTCATTACAAATTGAAACCTTTAATGGCTCAGCATGGTTAGGGATCATTTTATTCGTTATAGAAGGAATTTTCCCCCTTGGAATATCATCTGTTTCCTTAACTCCAATTTTTCCAGAAATTAATGTAAGGACGTATGTTAATTATGAAGGCAAACCTGGTATTTATTTTATGTCTATTGATGTTGATAACTGGGCATCCTTAAAAATAGCAAAGCGCTGGTATCGTTTACCCTATCATTCTGCGCAAATATCTTTTCGAAAAGACGGACAAACCTTGTATTTCCATAGTAATCGTAATAGTAATGAGAATTCAGCTATTTCATTAAAAGGCAGATACGGTCCCGAATCGGAAGTTTACTATGCAAAAGAAGGATCTCTGGATCATTGGTTCACAGAGCGATATTGTCTTTATAGTTCAAATAACGGAGTCAACATCTATAGAGGTGAAATACACCATCGCCCTTGGCCGCTACAAAAAGCAGATATTGAATTAGTCACAAATTCCCTTTTTACACCCTTTAATATGGAGTTTTCTAAAGTAAAACCAATTGCTCATTTTTCCACAGGAGTAGATTCGTTAATGTGGAATATTAAGAAATTACACATCAGAGAAAAGGAATATATCAAATTTAAGGAGGAGCTTAATTGGTAAAGTATAATAAAAGAATGGCATTCTCTTTAGCTACATTAATTTTACCTTGGCTTACAGTCCCTTTTATGGGAAAAAGGAATTTTATACGATTTTTACCTGTGGCGAGTTTTGTTAATTTAATTTTAAGTGTTTTTAGTCTAATCTGTAACAAGAAAAGATGGTGGAAAACAAATAATCCTCTATCCCCTGGCCCAGTTGATTTTACATATATAATAGGTCCATATTTTGTAGCAACACTTTGGATATTTAGATTTACATATGGGAAATTCTTCAGGTATTTAACAACGAATGCGGTTTTGGATATTATTAATGCATTTCCTATGCCTTACATTGGGAAAAAATTTAAGATCGTCAAATTTATAAAAATGAAACACTCAACTTGGTATTTAATAAATGTATTCTTGGCAATTGTTATTTATGGATTTCAATACCTCTTGGAACAGACCATTAGGAAATCAGCTAATAATAATAATCAAGAAGAGGTTTAAAAATCCTTTAAAGGAAGTTCCATACTTATTTTCGTGAAATTAAGAAATTGCAACTGCCTCTGGTAAATAATTATAAAGAATTGACCATTCATAACTTAATAATATTATTATTGTCTCTGTTAGCGATATGAGTTGATTGTTCAGAGCATATTAAAACGCCAGTAATTTCCTACTGGCGTTGTTTTTTAGGTATAATTTAACTTTCCATGTTTCCAAATTTCTTCGGATGTGTATTTATCGTTACCATTTACAGTCAGATTCCCATCTTCATCAATTTCAATCTTAGCTCCTTCCCAAGTTAGTGTCGGGTTTACCATAATTGCTAGGCGCTTCCAGCCCATTTTTTTACGGAAGTTCCATGAATCTTGATAATCTTGCATAAAATTTGAAGGCAAATAACGTTTTTCCCCATTGTCAAATTCGACGTACAACCAATTGTTCATTAACATCTGAGCTTTAATTGCTTTAGGTATAGTCATTTGTTTATTCACCCCTATTCTTAATGAGTTGCTAAAAACATCATAATCGCATTGGTAATAAGCCACAACGAAACTATTGCAGCAATTACCTCATAGAAATCTTAGCGGCCCTTGTTTAATGAAACTTGTTTCCATCTTTTTTTTATAAACTTCTTCCTCCTTATAAAAATTGTTATCTAATAATATATTCTCATAAAGTTTATAATTTGTTAATAAAAAACAAAAAATATTTTTAATTTTCTGATATAAAAAATACATCCATTAGGTTAAGCATAGTCAACACTACGTAAACGAATCTGTTCGTTTGTGATAATTACCTTATGCATAAGGATTGATACCGCAAGCTCCTTAATGGAACGCTCGCTATCATCAAATCTGAGTGTGTCTAAAATGTTGAACAAGGCAACAAAGCCCTGTAGGTACTTGGATAAGATACTACAGAAAATTTCCGTCCAAACGTTTCAAGCAGGAATGATGTTGTGGAAGTTTTGTATTAACTAGATACCCTTAACACTTTTCTCACCAGTCTTGAACCCAAACTGTTACATGTCTTTGGATATTACTCTACTTAAATAATATTTAAAACTTCATGTATGACATCATGAAAATCATTTTCTAGATTAATTTCAAATAAATGATCGGCTTCCCCTTTAGTTGGCTCTACTATATCGTCTTTATTAGTTTCTTCCTGCTGACGTATTAGCACTTCTTTGAAATTTGATGCAGTTCGTAATATGTTTTTACTACGATGGCTAATTGCTATTCTCTCTTTGAGTATATAGTCTGGTATATTAAAATTTACAAGGACAGTGGTAAAACCATGTTCACGATAGTATTTTATCCACTCCATCCGACTTGCCTTGCTTCTATTTGAGTTACAAATAATCAGATGACAATTAGTCTCTTTAACTGCATAACTAACAACTGCTTGTGTTAGGGAATATTTGAGTGTATTTTGACCTTTAGCAGGCAACAAAGACTGATAATATGTTTTTAGAAATTCTGCATGATTATCTTGATCAATCACTACAGAATTTGACAACACTTGTTCTAGTTCTTTCGCAAATGTCGTTTTCCCACTATGCGTTTTCCCTACTGTCATTATCATTAATCTGCTCAAGTATTTTCCTCCATTTATATTTTTAAATACAAAATTGTATGACTTTGCTAATACTAAAAAGGGTGCATTCCTATTTAAGGATTGCACCCCACATATACATCAACAGATCGAAATATAAAATAGGAAGCTAAATTAAAAGCAATTGATAAGGTCTAACACCTTTACATTTTCCAGATTACAATACTCCGCTTTCCAAAATTGAAAAAGTTTTATTATCGCAATTAATTTCTGCCATTGCTCCATAAGGCAAAATAAATTTTGGTTCGGTATGACCAAAATTTACATTATATAGAATCGGAAGATCCTCCAAATGAAACTCCTTCATTACTTTTAAAATTTCTACTTTATACTCCTCGTAATACATCTCATCTTGTGGTTTACCAAAAATGATTCCGTTTGTTTTTTGTAAGATGCCTTGAACTGCATAATTTCGCAGCCAATACTTTATATACTTTGGTTCTGGCTTTTCTTCAGATGTTTCAAAAAAAAGAATACTGTCGTTCCAATATTTCTTATCAGGCCACAGTTCTGTACCTTTCGCAAACTCTAGTACTTCAATACAACCACCAATTAATCGTCCTTTTGCTATCCCTGAGCCTTGTAATACTTCATAACCTGAATTTTTTTGCATTACACGCCGTGTGTTCTTATTCCCTTCTATCCATTCTAAACGCTGACTCGTCCATTCTTTTGCTGGTTGAATTTCCCCAATAATTTCATTTGAGAAGAGTGTTCGATTCACCATTTCAATAGTATATGGATCCATCTCAACGTTTTCAGCAAAATCAGTTAAAATAGCTGGACCGTAAAAAGAGGAGACTCCCGCTTTATGACAAAGTAAATGTGACACCGTTACATCAGAGTATCCCATATAAATTTTCGGGTTATTTCGTATAACATCAAAATCAATATATGGAAGCAAACGAATACTATCTTCTCCACCAATATTTGCAATAATACCTTTTATATTTTCATCCTTAAATGCTGTCATTAAATCTTCAGCACGAGCTTGAGGATTATTATAAAGATAGTCTCCACCTTTTAAACTATTCGGCATGGGGATAACTGTTAGTCCGAAAACTTCCTTTAGTCTCTTAACACCTTGTTCATACCGCCATTTAAGTTCAGGTTCACCAGCCCCTCCCCAAGAAGGGCTTACAGTTGCAACACAATCACCCGGTTGTAATTTCTTTGGTTTTATTAACACGCTGACACCACCTTTAAATAATTCTATTTGTTTTGTCAATAATATCCACTTGATGAAAAAACATTGTATTTAATTATTCTACTATATCTATCAAAATACCTGCTGTTATTTCTAAGTTTATAGTTGCCTCTATTTATCCATTGATTATCAAAAAATAATGGATAAATCAACGAAAAAAAAGAGGTTGAAACCAAACATTTCAACCTCTTTCATATTTTATTATTAATTATTCTTCATCCATAAACGGATATGCAACATCTGTAGTTGGTGCAAAGTTTTCTTTGATAACGCGAGGACTCGTCCAGCGAATCATGTTAAATACAGAACCTGCTTTATCGTTTGTACCTGAACCACGAGAACCACCGAATGGTTGTTGATTAATCATCGCACCAGTTGGTTTGTCATTGATATAGAAGTTTCCTGCTGCACCTGATAAGCGATTTTCCAAATGTTGAATCGCTTGACGATCTTGTGCAAAAATAGAACCAGTTAAAGCATACATAGAAGCTGTATCAACTGCAACTAATGTTTCTTCTAATTTATCGTTTTCATACACATAGATAGTTAATACTGGTCCAAAGATTTCTTCTACCATTGTTTTGAAGTTTGGATTTGTTGTCACAATGATTGTTGGTTGGACAAAGTATCCAACAGAGTCATCATACGTACCACCAGCAATAATTTCCGCTTCTTCTGAAGCTTTTGCATATTCGATATAGCTTGTAATAGAATCAAATGCTGGCTTATCAATTACAGCACCCATGAAGTTACGGAAGTCACGAACATCCCCAACTTTAAGTTTTGCGGTTTCTTCTTCTAAACCTGCTTTAACTTCTTCCCACAAGCTAGCTGGGATGTACGCACGAGAAGCTGCAGAACATTTTTGACCTTGGTATTCGAATGCACCACGAACTAGGCCAGCTACTACTTTGTCTGCTTGAGCAGTTTCATGAGCAAATACAAAGTCTTTCCCACCTGTTTCCCCAATTAAACGTGGATATGAAGTATAGTTTGCAATGTTTTCTCCAACTGTTTTCCAAATTGTTTGGAATGTAGCTGTAGATCCAGTGAAGTGGAATCCAGACATACGAGAGTCTGTTAACACTACTTCTGATACTTGTGAACCACGGGAAGGTACAAAGTTAATAACACCTTTTGGTAAACCAGCTTCTTCTAAAATACGCATAAAGTAGTAGTTTGCTAGCATAGAAGTTGTTGCAGGCTTCCAAACAACTACGTTCCCCATCATTGCAGGAGCCGCTGGTAAGTTCCCACCAATCGCTGTGAAGTTGAATGGAGATATTGCTAATACGAAACCATCTAAAGGACGGTAATCTGTACGATTCCAAATATTCTTCATGCTGCTTGGTTGAATTTGATAGACTTGGTTAGCATATTCAACGCCGAAACGTAAGAAATCTACTAATTCTTGTGCAGAATCAATTTCAGCTTGAACAGCTGTTTTAGATTGTCCTAACATAGTTGCAGCATTCATTACATCACGGTAAGGACCTGAGATTAAGTCAGCTGCTTTTAAGAAAATAGCTGCACGGTGTTCCCATGGCATATTTGCCCATGCTTCTTTCGCAGCCATCGCCGCTTCTACAGCATCGCGCAATTCTTTTTCACCAGCTTGCGAATAGTTTGCTAAAACATGTTGATGATCATGTGGCATAACTACTTGTTTCACTGTATCTGTCTTAATTTCTTCACCATTAATAATTACTGGGATATCGACTACGATATTAGATTGACGTTTTAATTCTGCTTTTAATGTTTCACGTTCTTTTGTACCTGGAGCATATGAATTACCAGGCTCATTTGTAGGTGTTGGGATTTTGAAAATTCCATTACTCATTATTCATGTTCCTCCTAACTAAATACTCTAATAGTTTTATACAGACATATCTGCATGTACTATAAAACTATAACATGATTTTTCAATTCTTGCGCTTAATTTTGCTCACTATTTATACGAAAACAAGTCTTTAGCCCTTGGTTTCTTTATTATTTCGACCAATTTTCCATCCTTTACCTTTAAATGGAATAAAAATACTTATTTTAGTTCGTTTCCTTTTAGAAAATTTTTCATTACATTATTTGCAATTTCCAAAGCTTTATTTTTACTACTTGCAGGTCCTGAAATGATTAATCCATTCTCAGTATTCCACGCCTCCGGATGATCATTAACAGTTTTATATTCCACAATGCTCACTTTACTTAAATCCTTGTTTGCAAATATCACACCGTAACTATGCAAGATAGGAGTACCGTTTTTATAAAAAGCGTAAGTTATTATTCCCATTCCATTGTCTTGGAATTTTATTGTTAATTTTTTATTATTATATTGGTTTGGATAACTTACACCTTTTAAAGCTATTTTACCTACAAAGGTTTTGTTTCCTAATAGAGAACGTTGAAGTTTTCCTTGGATATTTATTTTTACAGGCTTCGTATTGTTACTACCTAACGCATATTCAACACCATTTATAGACCGTGTGATATTCTTTGGATGTGTGTAATAGAAAACAAAAACTACCAATATCACGAATATAAGGACTAATATAGAAAGTATCCGCTTTTTCAACAAACCACCCCTTATCTATTATTGAACGAAACATAAAACCAATCTAAAGCTTTATTAATAAGAAAGAAACCTGATATAGTTGTTAATTCTCCTCCTTGTGCTTTACCACTAACAATGTATTACAAATTTAATCATAAATGGTTTTTCTTCGTAATACAGATACTTCGACAAAAAAAGTGTTAATCCTTCTGGCATCATTGCAATTTATTACCATTACAAAAATAATTTAAGACATTTAATTTTTACTATGGACAATCATATATTTTATTTAAATTCTATAAATACTTATACACTCGTCCAAACAGTTTAATATTTTTCACATAATGTATATTAGCCGAATCCTCCCAAGGCACATAAAGAGCACCTCCAAAAAAGCGTATGTCTATTGCATACGCTTTTGCTCATAGTGAATAAATCTATTAGACAAATAAGGATTTTCTATTATTTTATACGTTTGTCCATTCCAAATAATGTAGATTTACATAATGTAATAGTGGGAATGCTTATAGCATCTATTTTATGAGCAGGAGGTGATAATATGGGAGGCTCAGGAATGGGAGCAACTTTTGCTTTAATTGTAGTATTGTTTATCCTTCTTATTATTGTAGGTACAGCTTACTCTGGAGGAGCCTATTAATTAAAAAATATTAGTAAAAAAAACAAATACAAGTGAGGTGAAAAACTTATGAATTGTGGTTCTGGTTATAGCTATGGTGGGACAACTTATACTGGTAATTCGTTCGTATTAATTGTAGTATTGTTCATTTTATTAATTATTGTCCTATCTACTTTCGCTTATTAAACCAATCAAAATATTTCTAGAAGGGACAGTCATAAGTTTTGCTAAGTGATTTTTTTCTCAAAGTAAAAAATGCCATTTAAACTTTCAGGATCATCTACGAACCTTAGTAAACTCTAAATATAATAATTTTTTTGTCTCCCTTAAGTTCACCCTTAAAAAATCTTAGGAATCGCAAATTGCGGTTCCTTCTTTTTCTTGTAATTAATACAATTACATGAATCCAATTCCCCAAAAAGGAAATATACTTATTGAATAAATATTCTGTTTATTTCAAGGGATTCTTCGTTTATAATCAAAGTATCAAGAACAAGGAGGTATTTAAAATGACTTTTCAATCCATTCAAAAATATAGGGGTGGAACACTTTCATAGTTTGTAAATAGTGTACCCCCTAAAATGTGCATATTAAAAAAACATAAAGAGGGGTAACTTATGCAATTTCCAGTAAAAAAATTTTTTTTCTATTACAAACCATATTTAAAACTGTATTTGTCCATATTGGCATGTGCACTTATAGGATCAGGTTTAACATTGGTATTTCCATTGTTAGTTCGTTATATAACGAAAGATGTTTTAGTTGGAAACCTATCAACTGCACTAAACAAAGTTTTTTGGATTGGCGGATACATGCTGATTTTAGCAATAATCCAAAATACAGCAAATTTTTTTGTGGACTATAAGGGCCATGAAGTAGGTGCCCGCATGGAAAGAGATCTACGTAGCGAATTGTTTGCACATATGCAAAAACTTTCTTTTAGTTTTTATGATAAAGAAAGAACGGGTCAGCTAATGTCCCGAATAACGAATGACCTCTTATTGCTTTCCGAGCTGTATCATCATGGTCCGGAAGATTACATTAAATATCTGGTTCGTTTTATTGGGGCATTTGTCATACTATTCTTCATTAACCCTTTATTAACGATAGCTGTATTCTGTTTTTTGCCGGTTTTAGGCGTTTTTTCTTTGTATTTTAATAAGCGATTGAATAAAGGTCTAAGAAGGAACAAAGAACGAATTGCAGATATTAATGCACAGGTGGAAGATAGTTTGTCCGGTATCCGTGTAGTAAAATCTTTTACCAATGAGCAGGAAGAAATAAGAAAGTTCAATCGAGAAAATAACCGTTTCCTCCATAGTAGAAAGGATACTTACAGGTCAGAAGCATACTATTTTAACGGAGTGGAAACAGTTATTCAGCTCATCACCATCACTGTGATCGTTCTGGGAAGTGCTAGTATTGTTAACCGTAGCTTGGATTTAGCGGATCTCATTACTTTCTTACTGTATATTGGCTATATGATTGAGCCAATCCAGAAACTTACCCATATGAGCACACAATTTCAGGAAGGAATTACGGGTTTTCAACGATTTATGGAAATTATGAATCTAAATCCAGACATTGAAAATAAACCAGATCCTATGTTTATTGATAAAGCAAGCGGTGAAATAGAATTTAAAAATGTTAGCTTCCGATACGAAAAACATTTGAATAATGTTCTTAAAAATATGAACATTCATATTCAGCCAGGAGAATACATTGCGTTAGTTGGACCATCTGGAGCAGGAAAAACTACATTTTGTTCTCTAATCCCACGCTTTTATGATGTAACACATGGCGAGGTTTTATTGGACGGCATTAATGTTCGTGATTTTGATTTACACTCTCTAAGAAAAAATATTGGGATCGTGCAGCAAGATGTCTACCTTTTTTCTGGTTCGATAATGGAAAATATCCGTTACGGAAATCCTTCAACAAGTGACAAGGAAGTTATGGAAGCAGCAAAGCATGCAAATGCACATGAATTTATCATGAGCATGCCAAATGGCTATCATTCGGAGATTGGTCAGCGAGGTGTTAAACTTTCTGGTGGACAAAAGCAACGTCTTAGCATCGCTCGTGTTTTTTTAAAGAATCCGCAAATTGTTATTTTTGACGAGGCTACGAGTGCACTTGATAACGACAGTGAAAGTATCGTCAAAGAATCAATGGAAGTATTATCTAGAGACCGTACAACAATTGTTATTGCTCATCGGCTTTCAACAATCCGAAATGCACAACGAATCATCGTGCTTACGGAGGAAGGAATTATGGAACAAGGTACACACGATGAATTGCTTTTAAGAGATGGAGTATATGCGCAGCTATATTCAAGACAGTTTGAATTAGTTTAATATCATGATATATTTTTTTCGGCTCTTTTTATCTAAAGAGCCGATTTTTATTATCTTAACTTTTTCTTTTCTTGAGCGCACTTGAAATTCGAAATTTTCAACGTGTAATTATCTTCATTTATAACCAATAAATTTTAAATAAATAATACCATTAAATCCTCGTCAAAATACTCTCTATCAGATTTTAGAGCGTTTCGTTCTACACCATATTTATCGAACCCTAGTGATGTATATAATTTTTTTGCAGCTATGTTATTAGAAACGACTGTTAAATTTATTTGTTCCAAACCACTGCATTTTTTTGCTTTAATAATTAGCTCTTGTAAGAGTTCTTTTCCAACACCCTTCCCTCTTGTTTCAGGTGCTACAAACATCCCGTACATATTTCCTTTATGGATCGTTTTAAAACTCATTTCACGCATAAAACTAACGATTCCAACCAACAAATTTTCATCGTCAAAAGCACCAAGAACAAATTTGTCTTCAGAAGGTTTAATCCGCTCTTTAATTGCTTCGTCTGTGAATTTCACTTCTCTCTCAAATGTGGAACCAAATGCTTCGGGGTTGATTTTTAATGCTCTCAGGCGCAATTCTTGATAAATAACTGCATCTGACTCTGTTAAAATACGAATATTCAAGGGCTTCTCCTCTTTTCCATATAGACTAAATAATACATTGATTATTTCTGTTATTCAATAAATTCCTTTATTAAAAACAAACAGGATCCATAATAATCCAAATACAACTCTTTCTTTTTGAATCACTATTTTTCTTAAAGTCTAAATTACTACTGTTAATTTTAATCATTGTTTAATAAACCGTTGTTAAAATAAATTACAGTTAGTTAAAAAATAAAGCTAACTTAATGGAGGAGCAAACTTGAAAAAAAATTATGTTAAAATTATTCTTGATTTTCTAATGGCATTAACTTTTGCATTATTAATGGACCCAAATGTTCTTAGCGGCTTACCGTTTCACGAAATTGCAGGTCTAGTTTTTGGGATTGCCATTCTTACACATATTGCGTTAAATTTACGATGGGTTAAAAATACAACCATGAAAATTTTTGATCAAAAGCTCCCCATTAAAACACGAGTGAGCTATTTATTAAATATACTTCTATTAATTTCGATGTCTACTATTATTATCACTGGAATTTTTATTTCAAGAGTTGTATTTCCTAGTCTAGCATTAAATGGTAATCATATGATTCGTGGTTTACACAGTTTTGCAGCTAATGTAACACTTATATTAGTCGGTTGTCATATTGGAGTTCATTGGCAATGGATTAAGGGAGTTTGTCAAAAAATTTTTAAATTAAAAACAGGAAAATGGAGAAAAGGCGTTATTGTATCAGTTATTCTATCAATCGCTTTATTGGCCGGTGGAATTCAGTTGTATTCTTCGTCAGTTCAGCCTACTGCTGGTGATTATAAGCAATTTGCGCAGAAAAGTGATAACCATTCATTTAATACAGGCAATGTAAATGAATCTCATTTCCAAGGACCTCCTAATGGAACGTTCCATGGTCATGATGGAGGAAAATTTGGACACCATGGTGGTGGAAGTCCCTTCCTCGTGATTATTCAGTATCTGGGGATATTTTCTATTATCATAATTCCAGTCTACTTTATAGATAAACGATTCCTATCGAAAAGACGGAATCAAAAAAAACTTACTGTTAAAACATAATGAAGGTTAATCTAATCATTTTCATGTAAAAAAGAAGATGTTGCTGTGCATCTTCTTTTTTTTCATGAGCATTAAATAATAAAGATTTTCCGAGATTAGATATCGCAACACATTAAGCTTTTAAATGTCATTTGCATTCAACTATTTTCCCATTCTTAATAAGATGAAACATAATACCAATTTCTTTTCATTTTAACTACTTCTTTAAAATCTACATCGAATAAATTTGCTTGTGGCTTTTTATCATTTGGAGAATAGATGAAGCCTGAAAAATTATCTAACACTCCACGAAATGTAAAAAAGAATACGTAATAATGTCCATTCACTTTTTCTATTAAAACGTCCCCTCCACCTTTTGATACACTTGCATACTCTTTCGGTAAATGAATAAGTTCTGTATTATAAGACACATTTGGTATTAGCTTTCCCTCTTGAATCTCGGAAATTACTTTATTTCTTACTGATTTGTTCATCTTAAAATCTAGGTCTATAACAATTTGATTAAATGGAATAAGGATTAACAGTACGATGGTAATCATTTGGATTCCGAATGGCTTCCAATCTTTTTTCTTAAACAACCATATGACAGAAAATATGAATATGACTATAAAAAAACCAAATACTCCTAACCATAAAAATGGCATTAAAAATGGTGTTAATATCTCAACTAGTTGCCATTGAAAATATGAAAGTAATAAAATAAGTACACCGCTGATACACCACGGCCATAATAACTTTTTAATATTTTTCAACTCCCTATTAGTGTTCCATAACTTTCTCATTGCCTAAATTACAAAGCAATTATCATTCCTTTTTTATTCCAACAAGTAAGTCAATGATGTCCATATTAGTACTTCGTAAAGTACTTGGGATCTCTTCACGCATTGATTCTAAGCAAAAATAACAAGGTTTCTCTTTTTCCAAAAACAGACGATATTGCAAAATACTTTTTTCGATACCGAGTTTACCAATTATCTGTTCATAAAACTGTGCTTGTGTCATTGTATCAATAGAACCTAGGTGAAATATACCTTTAAGTTCGTTCTTGATAATATAATGCAATTGTTTAGCTAGCTGAATATCCAAAAGATTGTTACATTCTAGATTGCTATACACTTCTATTTTCTCATTCTTTTGGATACTTTCTTTCATTGAATTCCATCTTGGTGAATCCTTGCCCCAAATAGCAGGGATACGAATAATTACCGCTCTCTCCCCTAAAATTTCCTTCAACATATTCTCACACTTAATCTTGTATTTCCCATAATCTGATTCGGCAATTGGTGTATCCGTTTCTATGTGAGATTTTGAAAAGTCGCCATCAAAAACATTTGTGGTAGAAAAGAAGTAGACAGTGACATTTTTATCTTGTACTTCGCAAGCTAATGCTTCATGTAATTCAAATTGCTGATCAAATTCCCCTCTTAAGCAAGAAATCACTATATCAGGGTGAACACTCCGTATAATTTCTTTTAATTTTTCCGTTTGTCTAGCTCCTAATTGAAACTGTTTATCTTCGGATAGACTAATAGTCTTGGAAAAATAAGTTCCGTATACGTCAAAATCATCCTTCAATTCATTAATTAATGCTCCACCTACAAGTCCGCTTGCACCAAGTATAAGTACCCTTCTCATCTTGTTTCCCCCTTAATTTATGATTCATTATTAATAAAACGATTTGAATTAAATAAAGGTTATGCACTATCCAAAAATATTTCACTTAAACTTTTGGTAAGTAATTAAGGATGGAGAAGGGCTAAACGGAAAGATTTTAAGCATTTCCAAAGAATATATATCTGTTGTATCAATTTCTCCCTCAATTATTTTATATCCATTTTTTCTGGCAAATCTCGTCTGAAAAATAGTTAATAGGTTTACTAGATTTATATCACTATTTTCCTCTACCCCTCTCCAACCAAATTCCAAAACATCAGGTTTTTCCCCTGTATGTAATAATGCAAATCCCAATATTTTATTTTCGTCTGTAATTGCTATGTAACTACCGTCCAATAATGTATCTTCATTGAATATCAACTTTTCCCATTTTGTTAATTCATTAACACCTGGGGGATTAGCCGCATGTGTGATTTCGTAAATTTCCTTTACAAATGGAACTAAGTTTGTCTTTAAATCTACATTATTTAATATTTCTCTTAAACTTTTTATCGTTGTATTTGGAAAGAAATTTTTTTGTACAAATTCCCTTTCAAAATTCTCTAACGCAAAAATATTTAAAGAAGAAATATATGTTCTTCTTATCTCTGAAAAACTATTTTTATCATAGAAGTCTTTTAGTGAATAAGTAGTCTCCCATATAGATGTTTGAAGTGGTGAAACATTACTATGTGTATCCTCAATATTCTTGAGCAGCAGTTTTTCAATTCCAGCTTTTCTGTATAAAGGATGAATTAATAATGAGAAGTAAGTACAGTATGGATGGAAAGTGTTATTCCAAGCTGTTATAGCGGCAATAACTTCTTCATTATTTTTGGCAATATAAGTACAAATATTCAGAGGGCTTTGCCAACCTCTTTCAAAATACATTTTTGAGTTATTATCATCAACATAACAAGCAAATAATAGTTGCTTTATCGAATCTTTATAATTGGAATTATATTGTTCTATCGAAATTTTCAATATTAGTCACTTCATTTCTATATAAAAAAGATTATTTTATTACGTTGTTTGTGTCTTATATGAAATTTTTTACAATCCTAATCTTGCCACTTTCTGAAAGGCTGTTGGTGGAGGTCCATTTTCGAGACGCTTTCGGATCAAATTCGCGCAATCTTTAGGACTAGACACCGATGTGTCCACTGTCATGTCATAGATCCCGGGAATATGAACAAGCTCCTGCCATAAACTCACTGGTATTGGAATTTCCCCGTCTTCTGTAGAACCTACTTTCCAAGTCTCAAGCCGTCTTTCCATAATATTCTCAATAGGGCATTTAACTCCTACGAACAAAACTGAATGACCATTAAGTATCCGAGCACATCTAGGCAGAATCCCTTGTCGGGTTGAATACCCTTCATGGTGACCAACATCTACCACAACGTTTAACCCAAGACGGCTATAGATTGCGATTGATTCATACATTGCTTGATACATGACATTAATAAGGGATTCAAGATCCGGTCGTTCACCCCCTGGACGTAGACCTATTCCAGGTTGATAACGTTGTGGTGTCATACTCATAAACTGATCTACTCCTAGATTCATCCATACTCCATCAAATGTATTCTGTATTTCAGAAGCAATACTTGACTTCCCTGACCTTGGTGGTCCGTTTAGAATTACAATGTTCCCAAGACCATTTTCTTTTAACACTGGCTCCACCCCCTTTACATTATTTAGTTCATTTGAGAAGCTAATTTTCGACTGATTGCTGCACCGATGCTTATGGAACTACAAGTTCTAGTAACAAGTAAAATGTTTTTCATTATATTTTATCAATTTTTATATTTAGCACCAAAAGTCAAATATAGCTCAGAGTTTGTTGATAATAAACGATTACCTAGTCGAGCATACCTCTTACCTGTGACCATCTTTCCTAGCCTGAATATAACCGTAAAAAACACAGGTGCCATTTTTTGTTGTGTCCATTAAATGAAGTCCACACTTTTCATAAAAACGGAAATTATTTGCAGATGTATGTGCAAACCAATCACCATGGGGAAGCTTTTGCATACAAAGTTCCACAAGTTTTTTACCTATACCTTTTCCCCGGTATTCTGTTAATATTGCTAAATCCATAAGGGTTGCCGCCATGATTTGATCCGAAATCACCATAACCATCCCGATCATTTTGTTTTGATCCCATACTATAAATGCCCAGGTTGAGTTTTTGAATATCAACGAGAACTTTTCCTTTTGCCAGGCCGGGGTATTTCTTGCCCATCCAGCATCTTCGAAAAGTGCTTCAACAAATTCAGCTGGAATTCCCTCCTTTCCTTCTCTTATTACTAAGCCGTTATAATATTGATACATTTATTAGACCCCTTTTCAACCATAATGAATATTTCCATTTTAGATTTCATATTCCTTCATTTGATATGAGTCTACTTTTTTTGGATTATAAAAAAATAGCTGCCTTAGCAGCCATATTTGATTTTTTTTGAACAAACTATTTTTAAGTTCATATTTAGTATTCAAAATTTTTAAGCTTGTGATAAAAGAGGATGCTTAAACGATTTCGGAAATTCATTATCCCCAAAACCTCTAACAAACAACGTTTCCCCTTCTTCGTATGGTTTACTTTTCATTTTTAAATGACTTTCATCATCTGGAGTAAAGTGAAAAATAATCTTTTTCATCTCAGTTGGTATAATTTTATTCAATATCTTTTCTACAGAAAATGTCTCTTTAGCAATAAAATCATAAATATGTACATTTTCACCTTCTACACGCAAAATAACAATAATATTATCCTCTTCTAGATAATACAAATTATTGCGAAAAACACTTGAACAATAGAACATAAGAATACCATGCGAATTTGTCGATCCAAAGATTTGAGAAACCGGCACTCGGTCTTTTGCAAATTCATAGATAAAATTCAAATCAGATTTATCATTGCCATCAAGTTTCTTATGCGGTGTTTGTTCTTGGCAAGTTTTATAGTTATCCAAATAAAATTGATTTTCTCTTACCATTTCAAATCCAAATTTCGGATAGTAGTTTAGCACCGTATCATTAGCAAATAAGTACATGAAATTGCACTTTTCCTCATATTCTTCTATTACCTTCCGCATTAATTTTCCGGAAAGGCCATTGCTACGGAATTCTGGATGGGTCATAACAGTACCTATTTGTAGCGCCTTCTTTTCTTCTCCATTTATGAAAATATTCAAGAGATTAACAGAAACATTGGCAATTACTTTTTCATTCAAAACAAAGGAGTAAGGAATATATCGTTCATTCCAAAATCCTTTTTGGTACCATTCCTCAAAATTTATTCCAAAGACACTGTTCGCAAGCTCATTAAAACTCGAACGTAATTTAATATTATCCTTATAATCTTTTATAAATGTTATATTATTCATGTACTTTTCCCTCATAAAATTTTTACATAAATATCTAATACCATTTTGAATTCGACTACATTAAGTCGAAATCCTTTTTTTATTATTATTTTGAACTAGGAAGGGTAAATTGGGGGTTAGCGGACACACGTTCCGTTAATCATGACAAAATTGGTGATTACATGCTTTTATCGGACACACATTCCGTTATGCGGCTAAAATATACTCATTTTGGCGTGTTTTATAGCAAATAACGGACTCAGTGTCCTCAAACAGCACCAAAGTAGCAATATTTTTAAAAATAAAGGATTCTGTGTCCGCAAACAATAGAAACATATGAAATAAATCAATCCAGAGATAGTATTAGATATCACTTGGAACTTGCTACTATCGTTATAAAGGACAATAACGATAGACTATTTCTAAAAGACGCTCAGAACTTTCAGTGGAGACATTTTCAGCCAGTCTGGCACCAGCAATAATTGGAGCCCATTGAAAAACATCCTCTTTTGTCAATCCGCTTTTATCACAATAAAGACGCAAATACATATCGGCTAATTCATTTGAATGCTGTGAATATAGAAGATAGGTTCGATAAACATCTGCACGTATATCCCCTGCACTTGAATCAACCCAATCTATTATTCTCACACCATTATCAGACATAATCAAATTGTGTAAATGATAATCCCCATGGCAAAGCTTTTTCTCATATGTCATTGCATCCAGTTTTTTTATAAGTGCATTTTTATGTTTATTATCCAAATTTACGGCAGATTTAATTTGACAATATAGTTTATCTGACATGAATTCTAGTGAATTAGCAGAAATCATATGAATTTTCCTTTGAATATCAACGGAAAGACTCATGTAATATTCAGCTTGTTCCATATTTTCTAATACAATATCACCAATTGTTCTACCTTTTATATATTCCATAAAAATTGCTTGTTTCCCATCTATTTTCGTAACATCATATACTTTCGGTACAGATAATCCACACGAATAAGCGAACTTTTGCTTGTTTGCTTCATTAGTTGATTCAGTCTCCGGCAAATAATCATTAAAAACTTTAACAATCATATTTTCATTAAGATAGATTTTCGCTGTATTTCCTTTTGCTATTGGAGTACCAAGATTCATTCGTTATCATTCCTTATCTTTTATTATCTTGTAAAAGCTTTATAAAGAACCATCTAACAATATGCAAAAAAATTTTTCACTCTAATAGATATTTATATAGCAGCATTTGAACTCCTCAGCTTTTTGCTAAAGTGATTTTCCACTTTGGACCAAATAAGGTAACATCCCACACCAATCACAGCACCTAATGTATTTAAAATTACATCATCAATATCTGTACTTCTTCCACCCATGCCTAAATTAAATACCAATTGTAAACAAGTTTGCAGGAATTGGGTAAGTTCAATACCAACTGTGCAAAGGAAAGAATACCAAATTACTAGTCTAGAAGACTTTGCCCATTTGAAGTAAAGCATAGTAAATGCCAGCGGAGTTAGCATAAAAAGGTTTCCGAAAATTTGATATGAAGCTGATGGATTATATTTAATGACATCCAATATTCCTTTAACTGGAACAAGGTTAACTGAAAATCGAAGGTACCTTATTTTTTCTACAAGGAATTGAATATGATCATACAAGAATCTAAACTGTACAGTATTAGAGTAAAGCACACAAAAGTAGATCGAAAAACAAATGCCGATGATCCAATCGACTATATTACGAAGTGCAGTTCTTCTTAAAAGAAAATTCATACATCCCATAATAACAACTAAGTTTAATAGCTCTTGGCATGCCAAAGAAAAATAATGTAAGTTTTGAAAATAGTAAAGTATACTATTTCCGAAAAAGAGAAGTGGAATAACTAATAATATGTATTTTTTCATCTTTTTTAAATCCCTTCCTAATTATACCAATTCAAAAAATCATGAAAATAGGGTATGTATAAAAAACTAAAACAGAACAGTTCCTACTTTTATTTCAAACCAATCCATTCTTCGAAAGGCATGATAAATCCATATGATTTTGGATATTCATTGATATTCCTCAAACAGGTTCGTCTCATCAAGTTTTAATTTCCGTATAGATGAAAGACTATACCAAACAGCACAAAAAATAAGCCCGATTATGTCAATCCATAACGCTACTCGGTAGCCGAATTGATCAGCTAACATACCACCGAGAGGAGCTCCTATAACAATCATACTACGGTTTATGGATCTCATCGTGGCATTCATCCTACCTTGCAAATGCGATGGTGTTATCGATTGGCGAAACCCCATTTCGAGTGGTCCTTCTATTCCCATAGCAAAACCATAAAGAAATTGTCCTAAAATCATCATAAACAATGCAATAATTTTAAACTCACTGAGGTTATCTGATGGTGAAAGTACCATTAATATTACTGCTGGGCCATATAGAATACGTGCAATAATCATGACAAGTCCAATTCCATAGCGCAGACCGATTTGAAATGAAATCGAGGTTCCAATGACGGCACCAATGCCAGCTGCTGCAAGTACAAAGCCTATATTTGTACTACTGAACCCAAGCATGTTTAAAGCATATACCACAATCACTGTATTTAACATGCTATGAAAAAGGAACCAAACATGAGTATTTAGAGCCATTGGACGAAGGTAACGGTGACAGTATACCCAACATAAGCCTTCCTTCATTTGTAAACCAAATTTGCCAACATGTGCTTTCTCTCCAGGAATATACCTTATAGAACTCATTACGATGCCTGAGAGTATGTACGATACTGCATCCACCATAATTGCAAATGGAGCGCCAATCCAAGTAACTAACCAACCAGCTATGGCTGGACCGCTAGTTTGTGCTACGGATGAACTTTGCTCTAATCGTGCATTAGCCTGAGTCAACAAAGAACGTGGGACTAATTGTGGAACAATGGACTGATAAACAGAGTCATGAAATAATGACATTACTCCAAAGATTATCATGAGGAAAATTAACCATCCAACACTAATTACGCCAAATATCGCCATCATACAAATCAACGCAAGTAAGACTCCGCGGATTATATCAGTCAGTATCAAAACTGGTTTTAGACTGGTACGATCAATCATTACACCTGCTATTAATCCAAGTAACACATATGGGATCCACCTCGCTGCATTGAGCCAACCAACATCAGTGACGGTGCCATGCAAATTGATCACCACTAAAACTTGGAGTGCAAGCGATGAAATATAAGTTCCAAAATTCGAAGTTGTCGAGGCAATCCAGAAACGTACAAATCCATTATGTTGATTGAGCTTCAATTTCTCAACCTCCTATCACACCAACAATTCACAGAATTAATATGTAACAAATACTTTAATAGAATTCGTTTTAATAAAATTCTTCATTAATCTAGTTTAATATTTTCGTGATTTTATTTAATAATCCTTCAAATATTAATAAAATTCTTAGACTATACCACCCTATTTAAAGTATTTTCTTTTTAATTTTGAATTGTATAAAAGCAGGAATCTGACATAAAAATACGAATATCTTATATTAGAACTTTTAAAGGAGGCGGTTTATATGAAAATGAAGAGAAGCAGATGGTGTAAGATTTCTTAATATTAAAAGTAAAGGGGTTTTTATATGAAACAAGCACTATTGGTTATTGATGCTCAGCAAGATTTGATTGAAGGTAACGAACAGGAGCCTGGTGTTTTTAGAAAAACGGAACTTCTCCATAATATTAATTCCGTTATTGAAAGAACAATGGACAACGATTATTTAATTGTTTTCATACGGGATCTAGATGTTGCAGATGGTAAAGGAATTGGGTTTGAGATTCATCAAGATATCAAAGTTCCTCCTAATGCAACGATTTTTAATAAAAAGGCAACGAGTTCATTTTATGCCACACCATTATTAGATTTTCTAAAGGAAAACCAAATCGAACATTTAATTGTAATGGGATGCAAAACAGAACACTGTATTGATACAGCAGTAAGAGCAGCAACAGTAAATGGGTTTGATGTTACACTGGTAGAAGATGGACATTCCACTGCAGATGGTAAAACATTATCTGCGGAACAAATTATCAAACATCATAACGCAATCCTTCATGGTCATTATAATGTAGACCATTTTTCAATGGTGAGAAAGGCAGAAGAGGATTTGTTTAACCCGCAACATAATAATTACAGATAGGTTATTGAGTTATGTCTGTTTTTTTAATCTAATTAAATTTATAGAGACCGGAACGAAATTATTCATTCCGGTTTTTTGCTTATAAAGATTGATTTCCATGTCTTCATTTTTATGACCACAATCTTTTAACTTCCACCAATTCTTGTCCATCGAATTCCATTCTGTATATATCAGGTTTAGATGTTGTAAGTAAAAATTTCAAATCGTACTGACTGTCATAATACCCCATCATCAATGTCATAATTGCTCCATGAGTGCCTAGAACTATTTTCTTTCCTTGATAAGTTTGTAATAATTCTTTTAAAACTTTCACAGCACGATTTTGACATTCTGCATTTGATTCCCCGTCGGTTAAAGCATAATGCGGATCTGAAAACGATTTTTCTAATAAAGGGAATAATTCCTGATCAGATATTCGCTTATCATCCCCTGAAAAAATTTGCTCTTTAAGATTTTCAAATATTTGAATTTCTTTCTCTGTTCTGTTTGCCAGTTCCTGAATTGTTAAGATAGATCGAGTATAAGGACTTGAGATTAAAACATCAATGCCCTCCTCTATTAAAATATCAGTTATTCCATTAGCATCTATTTTCCCTTTTTCAGTCAAACCTCTTGTTCTTTCATTTCCTTCTTTTGGTGAATCACCATGTCTCACCATATATATGTATGTTTTCATAATCCACTCCTTTCTAATTATTACAAAGCAATGCATGCGCTTCCATTAAAATAGAAACGCAATTAAAGCCGTAACTTGTTTATGAAAATTAATCTACATTAATAATATAGTTACTTTTCCATAACAGATTTGTTATTCATTAAAAGTTGCTCTATCATGTTTGCGTATTCATCAGCAACTATCATTGCACCATTACTATTCAAATGAATTCCATCTATGGTCAAATGAAGTCCACGAGACTTTGATAATCGATCGATTCGATTTTTATTCTTATAAAACAACACATCTATCATTACTCGTAGCACACTTGTATTGAGATAATCCGAGCTATTGAAGTGACCTAAGTGGTTTTCAAATACTGATTTCATATTTAAAAAGTGAACATTAGAATGTTGATTTGAAACTACTTGAATAATATCAGATAACTCCCTTAAATCTTCATTCGCTTTATTCCTTGTATTTTCACCAACCACTGCCGGTGAAACGGTAACAACTTCTTTAGAGGAGATCGAAACCATCTCTAAAACTTCTTTAAATACCGATTGAAACTCATTATGGTCACTTGCTACCGGTTGTGCTTGAACTTTTAGCAATTTAGAATAAACATCATTAACTCCTATCCAAAGAAAAATAAGGTCATAATCTGTTTTCAGTTTTGTTTTTGTTAATCGGGCATGCAAGCTTTTTATTGTCTCTCCTGGCTTTCCAAGATTATCAAAAATAATATCTGGGAATTTTTCATTTAAAAAGTTGATGAACGCTACACCAGGACGCCCTTCTGTTAGACTATCTCCGACTAATCCAATTTTCATTTTTTATTTCCCCCTTTTTTTAATAGACCCTAAAAAGATGGTAATGGCTTGATTAAAAAGAGGCTCAAGTTTGCTTAAATTCTCCATGTTTGTGAGTTGACACAAGCCTCCCAACCATGTTCCTAATAATATTGTCCACTCCTCTATGTTTCCTGCAATAAATTCATCATTATCTATCCCTTCTTGTAAAATGGCACGATAGGAACCCATTGGCACTATTGCTAAGTTGTATAATTCTTCTACAGATTCCGGGCTTGAATTTGGATTGGATGCTAATTCCTGTCCAGATTTTAATAAGGGTGTTTGGTAGTTATAAAGTACATGCATAGCCATACCGTACAATTTTTCTGTTGCTGAAGTGTATGATGGTTCTTTTAACATCCATTTTTCGTACCATTCTTGCATTGTTTTTTTTGCCAGTATTACAAAAAGCTTTTCCTTATTTTGATAATGATAGTAAATATGTCCCTTGCTAAATCCCGATGCCTTTGAAATATCTGCAACCGATGTTTGATTATAACCTTTTTGGGCAAACAATATGGAAGCCTCTTTCATGATTTCCCTTTTTGCATGTTCACTGTCATAACGCCTTTTAATCAATGAAATACTCCTTTCTGAAATTTGAACGACCGTTCTAATTTTATTATACAAAATTTTCGAAATAATTATATATATTGGTAACGTTATTCATTAAATTGTCAATTCTTCAATAGAAGCTTTTCTACAAAAGAATTGCTTATTAACGGTACAGCGATTGGTATTAAACCTATTGGGGAAATTCTTCGATGAAAACTGAGAATGGTAGTGAAGACCAATTACAAATCAAATTCGTTTGAAATAAGATTAACTTGATAGAGGAAACAATACCAATTACTTTAGATATTGTACACTAGTATATTAATATGGATCATATGTAGAAGGTCAAAGAATCCCTGTAACTCAAGATGAAGGTTCTTTGACCATTTAAAATTTTGCTTCCTACAAATTAAATTTTTCCTTTATCATTTGTGCCACTTTTTCAGCATTCAAGTTTGTATTGTTGATTTTTATATATTCTTTCCTTTTTATTTCACCGTCTAATGAATTCAATCTGTATTTTTCCATTGAAATTTTCATATCGTTTTCGGACCAGTTAATGTTTCTTTTCGTTGGTTTATTCTCCAGTCTATTAGGTGTTTTATTTCTTTCAAGCCTTTCATCCATTTCGGCCTCAAGCTCTACAAAGTAAATCGTTCCTCCTTTAGATTCGAAAACGTTGCAAACCTTTTCTATATAATCCCAATCAGATTGAGAATTAAATGCCCAAAGATAGGTGAAAATTAGCCCATCCAAATCACTCTTTGCCACTGACTCAAATATTTCCATTCGGAATAAATGCACTAATCTTTTTCCTTCTTTAGTACTGTAGTCAAAAAATGGATTCACCAAGTCAATTGTCATATGATTGTGAAATAGCTTCAAACCTGTTATATTAGCTAATTCTTGTCCAACTGTCATTTTCCCAACAGCCTGTGGGCCAAATATTAATACAAATTTCATATTTTTCTCCTTATAAAGACTTTTTTAGGATAATTCTCTTTAAACTTGAAAAATTCCTACTTTTGTAAAAATGCATGGTATAGAGTTTTTCTACTTGACGGAATAT
>NZ_JBYSWK010000054.1:0-25601 GCF_058781025.1 Heyndrickxia sp. FW510-T9
TCGTAGATAAATGAATAATAATTTCAGTTTCGATTTGATTATAAATAATAATTCAAAAAGAACCGCTTCCTATTTTTATGTAAGTTTCATTGTAATATTTTTAAAAAAATAAAGCAGATAACTATGTTATCTGCTTTCCCAAAATTACTTTGCCGCTTCCAATTCATCTAGTACGCGATTTACTCGTTTTTCTAACATCTTCATACCGCTTCCACCTGCTTGAAAATGACGAAGATTACCGTCCTTATCAAATACATAATAGGCAGGTACATATTGATTCTCCATTGTATCCGTTAATTTATGCTCGCTATCTACAAAGATTGGCTGATTAATACCGTGCTCCTCTGCCACACGTTTAATTTCCTCTAAATTTAAATCGTCTTCAGAGCGAGGCATATGTACAGCCACCACATTTAATTTATCTTTGTATTCATCACGAAATTGATTCACTTGTGGCATTGCTTCTTTACAAAGGTGACAGCTAATGGACCAAAAATGAATTAAGGTTGGTTTCTCTCCTACAAGTTCAGAACGAGTAACTTCACCATTTAACCAAGCAGTCGCACCATTTAATTCTGGCATTGGTTCACGAAGCTTCATATTAATTTCCTCCTTTTATTTAGAAAAAGACCTAACAAGATGTTAGGTCTTTGCAATTTTTAACCATTAATTAAGCATTTAATGTGGCTTGTCCTGGTTTCCAGTTAGCTGGGCAAAGTCCACCAGTTTGTAATGCTTGAAGTACACGTAGAGTTTCATCTACTGATCTACCGATGTTATTATGGTTTACTACTTGGTACATTAATTCACCTTCAGGATTGATGATGAATAAACCACGTAATGCAACACCTTCTTCTTCAATAAGAACTCCATAGTCACGAGATACAATATGATTAGTATCAGCAGCAAGTGTATAGTTCAAATCACCAAGGCCGTTTTCTTTACGATCTGTTTTAATCCATGCTAAATGCGTATGAATAGTATCCGTTGAAACACCGATTACTTCTGCATCCAAATCTTCGAATTCATCATAACGATCAGACATTGCAGTGATTTCAGTAGGGCAAACGAATGTGAAATCCATTGGATAGAAAAATAATACTGTCCATTTATCGTTTTTCATATTTTCTTCTAAACTAACTTTACCAAATTCTTTGTTTGGCAATACTGCTTCCATTTCAAAACGTGGGGCTTGTTTAGCTACCATGCGCTCTGCCATAAAGAATCCCTCCATTATGTAAAAATTTAATTGATAAAGCAATGAGGATTTTCTCAATTACTTATAATACAACACAAATTTAATTATAGTAATATAAATATTTGCAGTCAACTTTAAATTAAAATTAATTTAAATAAAAAATAATTATATTTTCCTAAGTTCACTCATTCTTTTGTTTTTCCCATTTTTATTAAAAAATAAACAAAAATATTAAAAGATGGTTAAACTTTATTTATATGCGAGTTTATCATGTATGATTAGAGGAATGAAATGAAAATGCTTATTTCATTATCGGAATCATTGTAATAATATGGAAAGGAAGAAATAAATGGACTTTATCTTAAATAAAATATCAAAAAATCTAATAGAATTTGATTGGACTAGCTTAATGGTAAAAATCGGTTTTGCATTTCTGAAATTAATTGCTATCTATATAGTATATTTACTGATTAGAATAATTGGCAAAAAACTTATCCATACTGCTTTTGTACGCCATCAAAAGCACCCCCTCGTCTCTGTTGGCCGTTCGAAAACATTGGAAAGCTTATGTGAAAATACGTTTTCCTATGTTTTATTCTTTATTTTCTTTGTAACAGTGCTTCAACTTTTTGACATTAATGTAACTGCATTGTTGGCAGGTGCAAGTATTCTCGGATTAGCGATAGGCTTTGGGGCACAAGGACTTGTGAGTGATGTTGTAACAGGTTTCTTTCTATTGCTTGAGCGACAGGTTGAGGTAGACGAATATGTAACAACGGGGAATTTTACCGGAGTGGTTGAACAAGTAGGGTTAAGGACAACTAAACTACGTTCCATGGATGGAACGCTACACTATATTCCCAATCGCCTAATAACTAGTTTAAGTAATCATTCTAGAGGAAATATGCAAGCACTTGTTGATATTACCGTAAGTGACAACCATAATATTGATTCTGCCATCCTTTTAATCCAAAAGGCATGTGACAAAATTGCAAGTGAGGATGAAAATATTATCGAAGGACCTAATGTACTAGGTGTTGAATCCTTTACTTCTTCAGATGTTGTTCTCCGTGTCATCGCAAAAACAAATAATGGAAAACAATCCGAAGTAGAAAGAAAGTTAAGAAAAGTTATTAGAGAAACATTAGATGCAGAGTATTCGGAAATGAAAAGCGTAGAAATGGACTGAGCATGTTGATTTGCCCAGTCCTTTTTCTATATGCGCCCAAACAAATTATTCACAGCTCCTTATAATAACTAAAAGGAGTGTGTGTTATGGAGATATTAGCCATTTATTTGTTGGTTGGTATAGTCATTAGCGGATTTTTTATGGTGATAGCTGAATTTCATCCTTGGAAACTCTTTGCCATAGTATGTATCGCATGGCTACCTTTTTTCTTTATAGGAACCATGTTGACAGCATTTATTGATTTAAAAAGAATCTCCAATAAATTAAACACATAAAGGTACAGATCCATGAGATTAAACCAAACACAATCACAATCATATTTTCCGACCAACCGTATTTAATACCAAAGTGAAAATGAATTGGTGTCATTCGGAAAATACGCTTTCCCGTTAGCTTATAATAGCTCACTTGCATAATCACGGATAATTGTTCCGCAAAATAAACAAAAAACAAAATAGGTAAGATGATTTCCACTTTTTCATGAACAGCTAAAAAGGCAAGTGATCCTCCGATAGCTAATGATCCCGTATCACCCATAAATGCTTTTGCCGGATAAATATTATAGATGAGGAAAGCAAGTACACAGGCAATCATCATCAAACAAAAAATTTGGACCTCAGTGCTGTCTGAAATGTAGTAAAAGAAAAAATAAGTAGGAATACAAACGACTCCAAGAAGTCCGTCCATTCCATCCGTAAAATTAATGGCATTTGCTGACCCGATTACAAATAAACCAATAATTATAATGTAAACTATCATCGGCATTGAAATAACTAAATTACTTGTGAATTGAATCTCCGTATTAATTCCTAAAACGGATATCAAATAGTAAAGCAGTACTCCCGTAAATAAAAATTGAAACACTAATTTTGTTTTACCGGAAATACCACCAGGATCCTGCCGTGATGCTTTCCTAAAATCATCCAAAAAACCTACCAACCCAAATAAAAAGTAGGTGGTGGATAAAAAGACCATCAATGGCGAATGATTAAAAAATAATGCTATTACTACGCCTAAGGCAAAGATGCTGCCTGTCATTAGTGGTGTTCCTTTTTTTAACTGATGGTCAGCAGGCAGTTCCTTCCTAATTGGCTGAGTTAAACCAAGTTTTTTTAAAAGCAGTATGAAGAACGGACAAAGAATTGAAACGGATGCAAAAGATAAAATTGCAGGCATTAATGAACCTACCACACGAGGTCCTCCTTTTTTTCTAAATATTCATATTTACCATCACACAGAAAATCCAATTTTCTATATTTTATTAAAACAACCCTCAAATATTATGATTTTATGCAATGACTGTAGAAAAAGTTCGTAAAAAAGAAAAAACGAAGCAAATTTGCTTCGTTTTATTCATTAAAACAAACTATTTATTTCCACATTATCAGGAAGTTTGAAGGGATTCTCCTGATTAATATGATCGTAAAACATGATGCCATTCAAATGGTCGATTTCATGTTGCGCAACTATTGCCGCGAAACCGCTCAATTTTATGGTAACTTCATTCCCCGTTAAATCAATTGCTTTAATCTTTATCCGTTCATATCTAGGAACATATCCAGTTACATCTCTGTCTACTGAAAGACATCCCTCACCTTTTGTAATATAAATCATGGATACGGAGTGACTGATGATCTTAGGATTAATTAAGCCATATTCATGAAGATTGCCTTTTTCATCATGAAAATACGCCGCAAACATCCTTTTGTTTAAGCCAATTTGATTTGCGGATAAACCAACACCAGATCTTAACTTATATTTTGCCACTATTTCCGGGTCTTGACTATTTTTTAAAAACTGCAGCATACATTTTAAGCTTGTTAGATCTTCATTTGTAGGAGGGATTTGAACTTCATCCGTTACTTGACGTAAAATAGGGTCACCCTCCCGTACAATGTCCTTCATCGTTATGATATAGTTCTCATTAAATTTACTCATAAATAAATAATTCATCTACCTTTACATGAATGTTCTGGGCTATTTTAAAAGCCAAATCCAATGCTGGATCATATTTATCATTTTCTATATAATTTATTGTTTACCTTACAACACTACAATAATATGCTAATAATTTTTGGGCAATCCAAACTTTCTTCTAAATTCATTTATCTTATTTTTCATAACCTTGACCGTTAAATGATTTATATAAAATAAAGTACCATTTATTAATTAAAATGTCTAACCTATTAGACATTTTATTAATTACTATTAACTTATCATAAAAATGAATTTACAAGAAATAGACTTCGGAAATCCGAAGTCCCCAAATTTATTTCATTAGCGGTACATTGTCCACTTTCCAATATCCTTAAATCCTAATCTTTTATAAATTCTTCCCGCTTCAGGATTATCATAAAATAAACATAAGGTTTTTCCTTCTGCAAAAACATCTGACATTAATTCTTCCAATACACGACTGGCATACCCTTTTTTTCGATGTCCAAGAGCTGTACAAACACCAACTATCATCGCGGATAAAGAATTCTCAGCAGTGGTGGATGCTGAAGCTACCATTTCTCCGTTAACGTCAATAAAATAAGTTCTCGCTTTTCCTAATTCCATTCCTTTTGCCATCATATCTTTTGCATGAGGATTGGGAACAAATTCTTGTATACCTGCCCGTAATTCTAGGATTCTATTAATATCATCAATACTGGCTTTCTTCACTTTAGAAAGATCTGTACTTTCAACATTAAATTGTTCTTTGTTGCATTCACAAAAATAAGTTACTTGCTTTTTACCAAGATTCCCTTCTATTGCTTCTTCAAATCTTTCCACAATCTTTTCAATTCCTGAAAGTTTGAAGTCTGGATCTTTAGTAATAATATCAACAAACCCATTAAGATCAAAATCTTCTTTTCCATATGGAATATAGGAGTGATAATATCGCAATAATACCCCTCTTAGTTCCTCTGTCTGCGTAAAATCTCCCCATATTTCTTGAAAATCACTACCATATCCAAATGATTCAATATCTCCAATAATAAATAAATTCAACGCTGGTTCATCCATTAAAAACTCCATTACCTGTGCATGATCAGAAGCTGTCAACTTTTTAATCATTTAAACCCCTCCAAACGAATTTATAGAATATCATAAACAATCCCTTTTAATATATCAATCTAAATATTCTTATTAATCCAAGGGGGGCTGGGTATTTTTTTTCATTTCATTTATAAAATATAATAGCTCTAACTATTTCAAAAAAATACTCTCTCCATCTTTTAGTGTGCATCACCATTCATAATCTCCTCCAAACCATACTTTAAAGATAACATTGCGTTTTAATAGCTGTTAAACTTCCGCTCTATACGTTTTTCCTAACTGTTTTCCTAATCCGAAATAATGGCGGAAATTATAGATTAATGGACTCCACTTTTCAGGATCGATATGATGCTTCCCTATTACTAACTCTTCTTGTACATGGACTTTTAATGCTTTCGTTTCAATTATGCCAAAGAAAGGATCATATTCCGGTATTCTAATATTTTTTACTTCTGCTTCAATTTGAAGTGGGCATTCATTAATTCTAGAAGGCCTAACAATATGAGATGCTTGCTCCGTTAGTTCACCAGCATTATATTTGTCCTTTTTATAAGAAAATCCTAGTTTTTGTTTTTCTTCCGGTACAGGGATCTTCCCTGAAAACGGCGCTAAATTTTCCACATGTCTCCATAGTGAAAAATCCGGAATGTTCAATACACATTCCTTATGCCGCTGAAGATTTTCCATTGCTTTTCCGCCCAAACCAATACCTAAAATAATATTGTCTCCTAATGCCCAAGTAGATGAAATAGGGCTAATATTTGTTGATCCATCTTCATTTAGCGTATTAAGTAATATTACAGGTGTCCCATAATATAAAATTTTGGGTGTAATAGAAATATGGTTTACGTTTCTTTTTGTTTGATTCATTTCCTTCATCTCCTCTTTCCTTCTTCATCATTGTAAAACAGGAATATTTCCATTATCATCGAAATATGAAATACATTTAAAGGAGATGAAGAATATGAGTACAAGTCCAAATATTGCAAAGGTTGCCTCTCTTGTTAGTGAATCTTCTAGAGCAGCGATTTTAACCACTTTATTGGATGATCGTTTTCATACGGCCAGTGAACTCGCTTTTCAAGCGGGAATAAAGCAGCAGACGGCAAGCTTTCATTTAGCAAAATTAACAGAATTAAATATGGTTATAATAGAAAATCAGGGCCGCCATCGTTATTACCGACTGGCAAATTCAGAAATTGCCCAAGTTCTTGAGTCACTCCTAGCACTCTCACCGCCTGTAGATATTAAATCCTTAAAACAATCTACGGAAATGAAGGCTTTAAAAAGTGCTAGAACATGTTATGACCATCTTGCCGGTAGACTAGGTGTAGAACTTACAAAAGGCTTACTCCTTCAAGGATATATCATGGAAAGCGACAAAGAGTTTATCGTTACAGAAAACGGAAAGCAATTTTTCTCTGATTTTCAAATTGACATCGAACAACTAAAACGGAAAAAACGGAAATTTTCATTAAAATGTATCGACTGGAGTGAGCGCCACTATCATTTAGGCGGAGCGCTTGGAAATGCTATTCTTGAGAGGTTACTTGATTTAAATTGGATCAAGCGTCATCCAAAATCACGAGCTATTATTGTTACTGAAGCGGGTGGAAGGGAAATAAAAGATGTTTTTCCATTTATGAATATATAAAAAAAGAGTATCCCATAAGGATTACACCTTATGGGATATCCCCATTTACCGATTCCGTCGCTTCTTTGCATCCATCAATCTCTGCAAACGATCTTCATTTGACAGATTGCCTTGCGTTTCTTTTCTATGATTATTCTCTTTTGTTTTAGGAAAAGAATTAGATTTTTCATTTTGCATCTCCATATACGGTTTCTTCCTTCGGTCTTTTGTTCGAATCAACTGATTAACATGAGTAGTAGTCACTTTCTTTTTATGCTGCCTTTCTTTTTTCTGAGGAAGTAAGGACAAGATTTTTTGTAATCCAAACCTGCGGATGGCAATTTCTATGAAAAATAAGAAAAATGCAATGAGCAATAAGCTATCGACAAATGGCTGCTTTTGAAAAGAAGTTTTGTGAATTGGTGCGAAAGCTTCTTTTTCTTTCGCCAAATTCCCTCCTTTTGTAATGGAGGCAATTTCTTTTAAAAATGACTTATTGATATCTTTTTGCAAATACTCTTCGGAATAAGGAATGGAAAACCCTGTTTGATACAGCTTCAAACCACCGTTTTCTGTTTGTTGCTGCAATCGTAAAAAATACATCCCCTCCTTGTCTTCCATATTTAATTCATACTCACCGGGTGCAGTCATTTTTGATTGAACTTTCATTTCCTTTCCATCTTGTGAAACAACAGCTGCTTCCAGTGGTAAGAGATCCAGCTTATCTGATTTCAATGCTATTTTTACTTCTCCGTTTTCTTTCCTGAGGTTCATATCATATGGAACGTTCTCATAGGATGGAAAGGTTTTTGTAACCAACTGACTCCAAAACTTCGACCATTCTCCCCATCTTGCCCAATCTCCTGCCCATTTTCCAGAGGTATCAGATGTAAAAGCGGCAGTTTTGCCGAGCCCGTATTGCCACTGTGCTAAAATCGGATCATCCTTCTTACTTAAGATCGAAACTTGTGCAGTAGATTTAGGAGTCACCGCAATATATGCATTCATTTTAGGCATACCATGCTCAAATAACTTTATCCATTCAGGATATGGCTGTACTTTGGGGTAAAAAGGGTTGTCTTCTATATAAGTACGTGTTGCCATTACTGTTTCTCTTGATAAAATACTTGGGATCAACGTCGAATCGGTTACATAGTAAAATCTTCCGGATCCATATTTTGAAATATCCTCAAGTAAATTCCGATCCGCATCCAGGCCAAGTGCTACCGTTGAAATTGTAATATTATCCTTCTTCCCTTCTTCGACTAAAGTTTGATAACTAGAATTAGTGGAAGATTGTCCGTCCGTTAATAAAATAATATGTTTACGCTGCAACTTCAAAGGCTTCAATCTTTCATATGCAAGCTTTAAGGATGAATAAATCTCAGTACCTCCACCAACCTCTACAGAACGTATTTTGTTAATCACACTTTTTTTATCTATGATTGGTGCAGTCTTGACAATTTCCCATGGCTGGTCATCAAAAGCAATAAATCCTATTGTATCCTCATCACGCAATAGTTCAACGGACCTTGCAGCTGCTTCTTTTGCAAGTGCCAGCTTTTGCCCGCTCATACTACCAGAACGGTCCAAAACAATCACTAATCCTAAAGAAGGCATTTTTTTCTTTCCCTTTATATCCATATCAACAGGAAGAATCTTTTCAATAGGAGTTTTAAAATAACCACCTAATCCAAAGCTATTTTCACCACCTGTCATGATAAATCCAATTCCAAAATCCTTTACCGCTTTTTCAATCATTTCCATCTTTTTTTCTCCAATAGATGTAGCGGGGACATTGTTAAAGATAATAGATTGATATGGTAAATAGCCTGAAAGCGATGCAGGCAGCTTCTCTGGTATCGTCGTCTCCACCTGTAAATTAGCTGATTGCAGGAGATTTGCCAAGGTGGAGTCATTTTGATCCTGCACGATCAAAACTTTCGGAGTACCAGCTACATTTGATACTGCATAAAGCTCATTATTTTCAAGAAATGTGTCACCCGAAGTTGTAACTTCTGCTTTATAAACATACATACCTGTTTCCTTGACGATGTGAGAGAAGTTAAACAGATTTTCTCCTTCCTTTACGATGACATTTTTCTTTACTATTTCTTGATTATTTAAGGATATCCGAATAGTTGCTTCCTTCTTAGTGTCGCTAATAATTTTAACCTTTAATTCTGCCTTTTCTCCTCTATACATTGAGTTAGGAACATTGAAATCGGTTAATGCCATATCCTCGCCACGTTTTCCCTGCATTGGTACATAAGAAAGAATCGTATTTTGTCCTGTTAATTGTCTGGTTGCTTCCAATGCATTCCCAGCAGTTTCATTACCATCAGAAAATAAAACAATTCTCCCTTTTTGATTTTCCGGGATAAGTGATGCTGCTAACTGTATGCCCTCCTCTAGATTTGTTTCACCCTCATCGATATCTGCCGAAAACTGCTGAATTGGTTCTTCATTTTTATTCAAGGTCTGTTCTATTACAGCTGTTTTTCCGAGTGTCACAATGGAATAAGAGTCATCCTTGTGTTTTGCTTTGATACTTTTATCTATCCAGGATACTATTTTATCTTCCGTCCCCTGCATACTGGCTGAGCGGTCCACTAAAAAAATCACATTCTCTCCTTTAATAGGAAGGAGCATTTGCGGGACGGTCAATGCAAAGATTAATAACATAAAAATAATAGCTCGCAAAATAGTAATCAAGTTTTTTTCCCATTTATTTTGGATGCGGCTTTTTCTATAAAATAAGTACAACACAAATCCTACAGGTATAATGAGTAAGAAAAGAATAGGATACTTAACGTCTAATACCACGGCGATAAACCTCCCATTCGATGAATAAAATAAGAAATGCCGCTAGAGCGAACCAATACCATGTATTGCTCAAGGTCTGAACATGATTTTGTTTCGAAGCTTTCAATTTTTCTTGATTTATTACAAATGATGATGTGACATGGATTGATTGCTCTGAATCATCTAATACTACAGTTAAATACTTGCTTTTATTATCAGATATTATTTGATATAGGCCAGGCTTACTTGGTGCAGTAAAGCTTTCCTTCTGAAGGTTGAAAGACCGAATAAACTCACCATTTGCATCGAACAGTTTCCACTCAGGCGATTTTGAATCCACACTCATCCATTTTCTCTCACCCGGTTGAAAAAAACCTTGAAAATCATTTTGCTCTGACAACCAATGATAGGATTGATATAAAAAGATTGGAAAGCCAGGCCGTAATGGCCAATCAGAATCTTCTATTTGAAAATTAATGGCTATAGCGCGTTCTCCATTTAGTTCACCTTTCTCAATTAAAGGGATTCCCCCGCTTTCGGCAATGGTCTCCATAGATTTAGGTGGGTTCATTGCCGCAGCTGATTTGATGTATGTTTTTGCAAAACCAACGTATTGCATTAATGGATCATTTTTTGTCTCAATAACTTTGTGTAAATTCGTATGATTCTCTTTATATGGATTGACAACCAATAAAGGTAAGGCAGTATCCCATTTTTCCATTGGCAGATTTTCCGTTAAAATGACACCATCCTTCGCATCCTTTTCCCAATTCTTTTCCGAAAGCTGAACAACATGTACTCCAACCGCCTCAAAGCCTTTAATAATAAAGGGATTTACATCTCCAACCGCATACATATTGTTGTAAGTATGACCGATAACGGTTGTCTTTTCATTATCGATTTTGTAGTCATCATGTGCGGTGATCACAGCTGTGTAGTAATCCTTTATAGGAAGGGATGGAATTTGAACGATTTTTTGTGAATGTGGTTCCATGTCTATTTCTTGATCAAATAGTTCTTCTTTTTCAAATCGTACCTTAACATGAAAGCTTTGCTTTTTACTGCTTTGATTTTTTATTATCGCAATTCCTATTACTTTACCGTTTCGATCCGCTACACCAAAGGATTGAAGCGACACATTGGATTCACTATGCCCGATGTTATGAACCTGAATTGGAATAGATCTTTTCAAATTGGGTATATCCCGTTTTTTAACATTATCTGAAAAAATATGTATTGTTGTATTGTTATTTTTAGCGAGAGATTCAGCAAGACGTATCGCTTTTTCCATATTACTAGTTTGATAAGAAAGCCTAAGCTTCTTCACTCGTGACTTCAAGATTGTTTTAGATGTTTCCCTTTTTAAATTAACAATCGGATTTTTTCCTGCTACAATTATTGTTACATCCTGTCCATTTAATTTATCTACTATATCATCCATTTGCGTTTTTGCCTTTTCGAATCGTGTTTTTCCTTGATCAATAGCTGACATGGATGCGGAAGTATCAACGATAAAGATAAAATGGTCACCATCTTTCGCTTTAACATGCCAATAAGGTTTCACCAAGCCTAGCAGTAAGCAAAACAATATTATTAGCTGCAACATTAGTAAGAGGTTTTTCTGTAGTTTATCTATCCATGGGGATGCCTGCCATTCATTCATTACTTGCTCCCAAAAGAGATTGGAAGGAATGACGATATTTTGATATTGCTTACGAAATAAATAGAATACAATAACAGTTGCTATAAATATGCTTAACAAAAGATAGATTGGATTCATTAACCCCATAATATTCACCTCATTTAATCCAACCTCTGGACAGGCAATCTCTCATCAAAATTTCTTCTATCGTTTTTGCGTCTGTTGTATAAAAATATTGTAGACCTAAATGCTTGCATAAGCTTTCAAGCTTTTTATTATGGTCTTTGAGTTTAGTTTTATACTCTTCGATAAGTTTAGGTGTAATACTTATATTTACTTCGCTTGATGTTTCACTATCAATGAACTTCAAATCCCCTAAAAATTTTGGTTGTTCTTCCTCTTGACTAAGTATTTGGATGAACCATACATCCCCTTTAACTGCTGCAAGCTTTTTTAATATCTTTTCGTATCGTTCTATAGGCTCCAATCCATCTGTTATTAATAGGGAAAACTCACGATCCCGCAAAAATTGTTTTTGAACACATTCTGTAAATGATTCAGACTTCGAATATGATAGTAAATGGCCGATATCATAGAGAACTGCTTTAGCATGTACGGATCCTTTCCTGCTGATCACCTTGCCATCTTTAGATGCTACAGGAAGAAACGAAAGCTTATCCTCACTCGTTAAAGTTATATACGAGAAAGCAGCTGCTAGCTGTTTCGCCCTTTCCCACTTACTATTTATAGCAATAACAGACGAAGTACAATCCAAATAAATGGCTGTTTTGATTTCCTGTTCATCCAAAAAACGTTTAATATAATGCTTCTGAGTCCTCCCAAATATATTCCAATCGATTTGCCTAAGATCGTCTCCCGGTTGATAAATGCGAAAATCAGAAAATTCTAAAGAAGATCCGAATTTTTGTGATTTTCTTACGCCTTTATGCATCCCTCGTTTCCTAGTTTTCACCATTATCGTTGCCTTCCTGAGTTTTGAGAGTAGATTTGAAGAAAGCATGGTCATTTTACTGACACCGTTTTTTGGACAGCTTGAAGACATTCATCGATGAGCTCATCAGGATTTACGCCTGCAGCCTCTCCTTCAAAATTTAGGAGAATGCGATGACGCAAAACTGGTGCAGAAACATGTTTAATATCTCCAATTGATATATGATATCTTCCTTGAAAAAGTGCTCGAGATTTAGCCATTTGAATTAAGCTTTGCATTCCCCTCGGTCCGCTTCCGTACTGAACATATTTTCGGATAGAATCCGGAGCATCCTCTGAATCTGGATGTGTAGCAGAAACAAGAGTGACAGCTAATTCAAGAATCTCATCAGAAACGATCATTTCTCGTGCTAATAACTGGCATTTCAAAACATCTTCCTTAGACATTATCTTTTTCAATGATCTCGACTCCACACCAGTAGTTCTTTTAATGATCTCCTTTAATTCTTCCTTCGTAGGATAGCGCACATTTATTTTATTAATAAATCGATCCATTTGGGCTTCCGGTAGTGGGTAAGTCCCTTCCATATCGATAGGGTTTTGCGTTGCCAAGACAAAAAATGGTGCCTCCAATAATTTAGTATCACCGAGCACCGTTATGGTTTGCTCCGCCATTGCCTCTAGCAAAGCACTTTGTGTTTTTGGTGTAGCTCGGTTAATTTCATCTGCCAGAACAATATTAGAGAATATCGGACCCTGGTGAAACACAAAATGCTGCTTACCTAATTCGTCAGGCTGAATAATCATCGTTCCGGTAATATCCGATGGCATCAAATCCGGTGTAAATTGAATACGTGAAAAAGATAAGTCCATTACGTCGGCAATTGTTCTGATTAGCATTGTCTTCCCAAGACCTGGTAACCCTTCTAAGAGAGCATGCCCTCCAGAAACAATTGTCCATAAAACCTGGTCAATCGTTTCCTCTTGGCCGACAATAAATGATTGAATTTCTGCTTTTGTATCGCGCAAAAGCCCTTTTAAGTATTGAAACAACTCTTCCTTTGCCTGTAACATGTTGTCTAACACTCCTTTAGTCCGGATTTAAATTGGAAAAGTACTGCTTTACTAATTCCTCTAGTTCAGACGGCAATTGAACCCGATCTGTACTTTCACGGAATGCCTGTTCATACTTTCCATATACTTCTTCATATGGACGGACATTTCCTTTAAGGACTGGCCCATTACTTGTATATTGCTGCTGACTGCCCGTGCCAAGTTTTCCAGAATCCTTCTCGATATTTGTTTTCCCATTTATTTTTTCTGGTATAGTCAGGAATTTTCTTGTACCTTGTCCTTGACCTGCGCCACTTCCACTACCACTTCCATTCCCATTGCCATTACCGCCTTTACCTAAGCCACCTTGCCCATTCCCGTTACCCGAACTGGCTCCTGAGCCTTGTCCTTGACGACTGGAATGACCAGACCCTTCTCCATTACCAGTTCCATTTTCATTTGTTTGACCTTCATTGGACCGATTTCCCGCTGAAGTATTTTTTTGGTTGATTTGCGTCTGGCCGATAGTATCAGGGGCGAATGCAATTTGTTTCGAATCAAGCAAACCTTCGTTCATCATTTCTTGTTGCATTTCCAATGCCGATTTTTGTAGGGAGTCTTGTGCAAGCTGTAAATTTTGTTGTTGTTCTGCAATTTTCATCGCATTCTTTAATTGTTTTTCCATGTTAGCAAGTTCTTCTTTGGTCAAAGGTGTTGTATTATTCGTAAATTGATTTAAAGCTTGTTTTTGTTTTTCCGTTAATTTGTCCCAGTTTGATTTTAAATGGTTAAATTGCTGTTTCACTTTTTTTATGTCATTTTGGGAAATTGCTTTAGCTAGTTGATTCAAACCAGCATTCTTTAACTGGCTTTGAAAATTGTGTAATTCTTGCTTTTGATCCTTCGCCTTAAATAGCTTCAATTCCAACTGATTGTTTTGTTTTACTAGCTTTTTAAGAGCTTCCTTGGCAGTTTTAGACGATTTCAAATCCTTTTTTATTTCTTGCAGTGTTTTCTTCACTTCTTTGTTTTTAGCATTGTCTGCCAACTTTTCGAGCATCTTTTCAGCTTTTTTAATAGTTTCAATTTCCTTTTCCTTTTGCTTCGCCGCCTGCATCGTTGCATTAGGAATGAAAAAAAAGACTGCTGAACATGACCATAACAGGAAGCCAATGATCAGCCATTTTGAAAAAATCCATTGTTTCTTTCTTTTTAAAACGGTTGCTTCTGCTGCCATCATATGCTTAACGGCATCATTCCTTTGTAGCTTATATAAATCCTCATCACGGTTTAGGAAAGAAAGGGAAGTTCCTGCCCGGTCATCATCGATAAAACGATCATAAATATCTGCTGCATCACGGATAGCCGGTTTTTGTCGAAAAAAATTAATGAGACAATATACAATTATTAGAATAAAACCGCTTAACCAATATCTCTCTAGATATGGAATAACCATGATTCGCGCTACCATTACCAATGTGAAGGAAAATGCTCCTGCTACCATGAACAGGAGCTGTAAATACTTAGCAGCAGAAATAATCCATAATTGCTTCATTACCGATTTCAAGAAATTGATAAACTGCTGTTTTGTATCCATCTCATCACCTATTTTTCGGATTCATATTTGGCCTAAGCTTACGGATACTAACAAAAAGCAATATAAAAATCATTACCGAATAAAAGATAATATAGCTAATCCATAAGGACATATGAACTCCAGATAAGCGAATAACCTCATCCTTAAGGTCTGGTACAAGTATACTTCCTAAAACTATTGGCGGATTTAACACCGCTAATATATAACATGCAACATTATCGGTTAATCGCATTGCCTGTGAAAAATTTACTGAAATTAAAAACAGGAATGCAGTTCCACCAGCTAAAAAAAGTGTTACACCATAGGTTGTAATGATCGAAATGATAGTACGTCTTATTAATGTTGAGAAAAAAACACCAATACTCGCAAATACTAAAATGGTAAACATATAAAGTCCCATTATGGATAAGAGTGTACCAGGTGAGACTCCCCCGAAAAGAAATACAATACTATACACTGGCAAACTGGCAATAATTAAAAGCAATAAGTAAGAGACGGAGGAAAATAATTTGCTTAAGATAATACTTGATGAGCTTTGGGTTGTGGTAAGCAAAATATTTAATGTTTGTCTTTCCCTCTCACCACTTATGATCCCCGCTGAAAGCCCCGGTGTAATAAAAAGAATTAACGCTAGTTGAATGAAAGATAGCATGATAAACAACTGTTGACTTTCTTCAGGACGAAAGAAACCGGAACCCTTGAAATTTGTCATTAAAAAAATAAATCCGACAACGATAATCCCTATTGCCAATAAGTATGCAAGCAGACCTAAAAATGTTTTTAAGGAGCGAAACCTAAGCTTTATTTCTTTATTTAGAACTGGATTAATGAAAAACTGTCTCATGAAAGTTCCACTCCTTTCGTTATTTCCATAAAGACATCTTCTAAATTCGTCTCAAATTCTTTGAAACTAAGAATCGGAATATCACGTAAAATCGCTTGTTTTAAAAGACTTACCTGTGACATTTCATCACCTTTATAAACAAATTGAAATGTGTCCAATTCTTCCAATCTTTCTATTTTCACCACTTTTTCCTGATCTTCAAAAAAGTGAATAGCCTTTTCTCGGTCCCCACGAATCTTTACAATAATTAATTTTTCTGCTTGTAACTGTCTTTGGATATCCACAACTGTTCCATGGGCAACAAGTTTCCCGCCATCAATAACCCCTATCTCATCACACATTTCAGCTAACTCAGGGAGTATATGTGATGAAATTAAGATAGTTTTTCCCATCGTTTTTAACTCTTTTAGGATTTCACGCATTTCTACACGTGCACGTGGATCAAGTCCTGAAGCAGGTTCATCCAAAATAAGCACCTCAGGGTCATGAATTAATGCCCTGGCCAAACAAAGTCTCTGTTTCATTCCACGAGAAAGTACATCTACATAGGAATCTTTTTTATGCGATAGATTCACCAGCTCTAGGAGCTGCGCAATCAATTGTTTCCTTACCTCCTCTTCTATACCATAGCTTGCACCATAAAAATCGAGATACTCTTCTGCTCGTAAATGATCATAAACTCCGAAAAAATCAGGCATATACCCTATTTGCTTTCGAACTTGTTTCGAATCCTTTGAAATATTAAATCCATTTACAAAAGCTGTTCCAGATGTTGGAGATAATAGTGTCGCCAATATCGAAAAGGTAGTCGATTTTCCGGCACCATTTTGTCCTACAAAACCAAAGACCGTTCCTTTCTCAATTTTAAGATTAAGAGAATCTAGCGCAGTAAAGGTTCCGTAACTTTTCGTTAAATCGATGATTTCGATCATGGACGAACATCCCCTTCCAAGGTTATTTGCGGGAGATTTACGTCCGCGTGTTCATTTCCGCTTTTCTCGAGCTTCAGTTTTATTTTGTTGTCTTTAACAATCCATTGCGGATCATCTTTCCATTCAACCACCCTGTTTTTAGGAGTAAGTTTGATAAATTTATTTGTCTTGTAATCATATACACTATAAGTTGTAGAAGCATTAGCTTCTAAAACAAACTTAATTTCTTTGATCCTTGTTTTATTAGGATGCAATTGCATTGGAATTTTGTAATGCAACTCATATTCACCGTCATCCAGTTCAATAACATTCTTTCTTCCTGTATTCTCATTTAGGATATTCCCTCTTAAAACCTTTACATCCAAGGTAAGTTGGTCAGAATCCAAAGTAAATGGCCCTTGCATATCTGTATTTACTTTAAACGGCTGATAAATTAGCGAAAGTCTTTCTTTTCTTTCCTTTTTCTTTACAATATCTGTTTTGATTATTTCATCTTTTGTAATGCCGACAATGACTGGATCATTTATCTCATTATTATTCAATTTTCCGGCTAACATCTTCAGTGTCTCTTCTTTCATTGGTTGAATATTGCCTGATTGCACACCATTATTGTTCATTTGGTAGAACATGCCATCCACATATTGCATGGCTGATAAAAACTTTTCATTAATCTCCTTATTAACTTTTAAGGTTTCTCCCTTTTTTAAAGCACCTAATTCATACATATTGCTACCAGACCACACATATAAAGTTTTAAAATTATATGGAAGTTCGTTCTTAATACTCCCCGTTAATTTCCCATCTTTTATATTTAAATTAGCTTGAAATCCGCCAACACCTTCCTTATGAGCAAATCCGAAAAAGGAGCGTGTTGCCCAAAACTCGACATTTGGGAATGTTATTTCTTGATTCGTTTTTTTATTTTCAATAGTTGCTTGCTTATACAATTGAGAGGAATTAACGATTGAATTTCGGTAAAATGGAATTGCATTCAATTCTTGATTCTGATAAACAACTTTATAATCCCCAGCGATGTTCGACATTAGTGTTGCGGTATACATTCCATATAAACTTCCATCTTCACTTGCTTTAAATGCACCCATTTCATTCACATGTGGGAATGAAATACGATCTTTTGCACCCGTAGCAAAGATGCCTGCCGAAAAAAGAATTGAAAGTGCAGGGATTATCCACCATGCATATTCTCTCTTATCTAGTTTGCGCAGCACAAAATATAAAATTGGTACAACGAAGATGAAATAACAAACTAGAATCAAGATTAATATACCAATTGAAAAATAAGAGGAAGGAAATAAGTCATTTACATCCCCTACTTGATACATAATTTCGTTAAAAAAATTATCATTTTTAAACATTTCCTTAAGAGCAGGATTATCCGCTTTATCTAATAAGGCACTGAACCACTTTCCATAACCATTCCATGATGATAGTGGGGCATCCCCAAGTGAAAATGCAGTTTGCCAAATGCTTCCGTTTCCAAGCGTCTTTTGAACAATCACAGGATGGGATTCTGAATAGCCTTCAACCACTGCACCCTTTTGAACGTTTCCAGTGTAAATTGAAAGACTGTTGAAGGATGGTTTTTCACTACCTTTTAAAAAAGATAAATCGTGTATGGTTATTTCATCATGTACATTTAAAGGCATATTTGATTGTATTTTGCCAAATGCCTGATTGCCACTAGGATTTGCACCTGCAATTAATACACCGCCATTTTTAACCCAGCCTAGTAATGCGTCCTGCTGATTGTTATCTAACGAGCTAATTGCGAATTCATCTACCACTATAAAGTTAAAAAATTCGAGGCTAGCTGGGTCATTCGGAAAGTTATCCTTTGACAAAGTAAAGCTTTGTGACCCGCCATTACTTAACTGCAAAACCTTTAATTCTTTTAATCTATCAGAGTTTTCACTCAAAAAACCTACTGTCGTAGAATCCCGTTCTAGTATTTTAGGGATGTCGGTTATTTCTCCGGATAGAGGTATTTCATTACCTTCCTGCCAATCCCCTCTAAATAAATGTACAAATGCTTTATTGTCATTTGAAAAGCCCACATCATTGGAATAGCCTGGGATGGAAATAGAATAGTTTTTTTGAGAACCAGCAGGTATCTGTACATGCAATATCTTAGAACCGCCTGAATTATAAGATGGAGCAAAATTAATAAGGAGATCTCCACTAAAGTCCTCCCCGTTATTCACAAGCTTAATATGTACTGGTACCCCTCTTCCGGATTTCACAGTGCCTTCATAACCAATATCCACTTTTACATGGATACTCTCCTTAGCAAAAACTGGCGAATACGCGAAAACGAGAGAAAAAGCAAATATTAGTAGTAAAACCGAAAACTGTTTTCTTATTGTCATCATGAACCTCCAAATTTTCTTCAATTCCCAACATTAGCGTAATAAAATTTGTATTAGCACCGCCTTTTATCTTTAAAGAATATTCATACGAAATGATTAACGAAAATTCCTGCCCATACCCCTACAGAATTTTCTAAAAAAATAATCACTTTACTATTTTACAATACATTTCCAATATTTAAATATTTTTTATAAAAAAAGAAATGGCACACCTCTTAAAAAGGTGTGCCAAGTTTCTTTTATATTTTAGCAATATATTCCGATACAGCATTGATGGCAATATCAATTGCTTTTTCATCCGGATTTAACATAGAGTGGTGCAGTCCATAAGGGGACCCGACACCTAACCAAAACATAAATCCTGGAATTTCCTTCAGCATATAGCCAAAATCTTCTCCTGTCATCGCTTCTTTGCAAATAATTACATTTATATTTTCTTTTGCATCTATAAATTTTATAAAATCTCTGGTTGGTTCCTCGTGATTGTATACTTGATGGTACATAGACCCATAATCGATTTCAGCTTCACATTCAAAACTTGCACTAATACCGTTTATAACAGCTTCAATACGTTGCTTAACCTTTTGCATTGCCTCAGGCGACAACGTCCGTATCGTTCCCTCTAGCCTCGCTGTTTCGGCAATAACATTTTGAACCGTGCCACCAGTTATCTTTCCAATCGTAATAACAGCACTGTCCAAAGGATCAACATTTCTTGAAATGATGGATTGCAGCTGGGTTACCAAATATGATGCAGCCACTACCATATCCCTCGTTTCGTGCGGATATGCTGCATGACCGCCTTTTCCTTTTAGATTAATAAATAATTCGGATGTATTTGCAAATAACAAACCTTCTTTGATAGCAATCGTTCCAACCGGATATTCAGGGGCAATGTGAAGGGCTAAAATAAGATCTGGTTTCCATTCTTTCATTATGTCACTCTTGAGCATCAGTTCAGCCCCTCCCGGTCCTTCCTCAGCTGGCTGAAAAATAAATAATACATCATCTTGAACAGGATGATTGACTATATGAGTCAAGATTCCTAATGCAATACTCATGTGAAAATCATGTCCACAAGCATGCATCCTGCCTTCATGTTCTGATTTAAAAGGCAATCCTGTTTGCTCATCAATAGGCAAGCCATCGATATCAGTACGATAACCAATTAATTTTTTTGGTGAGGTTCCATGCACCTTTACAAATAATCCAGTTTTCCATTTTTTTATCGAAACACGATTTTGCGGCAGTGCTTCTAAATATTGTAATAAATAAGCTTGTGTTTTAAATTCCTGAAACCCTAGCTCAGGAATTTGATGCAGCTTACGGCGTATTTGCACAAACGGATTTATGATCTCCATCAATTATTTACCCCTTTTTGTAAAAAGCCTGGCTGCATGTGCCAGGCTCGGAAAAATTTACAGCTTTCTTAACTCTTGTTTAATTTCTATTTTTGATTTTGTTTTTTCATCAATTTCCTTAATTACTTTGGCAGGTACGCCCGCAACAACCGTGTTTGGAGGAACATCATTTACTACAATTGCACCTGCAGCAACAACGGAACCTTTACCCACAGTTACACCTTCCAAAATAACAGCATTTGCACCAACTAGCACGTCATCTTCAATAATAACTGGTTTTGCAGAAGGCGGCTCAATAACCCCTGCTAAAACAGCACCAGCACCAATGTGGCAATTTTTCCCTACTGTTGCACGGCCACCTAGCACCGCATTTAAATCAATCATGGTACCTTCACCAATAACTGCACCAATATTTATAACTGCTCCCATCATAATGACAGCATTATTGCCAATTTCAACTTGGTCGCGGATAACAGCACCTGGTTCGATGCGTGCATTAATACCTTTAAGGTCTAATAGTGGGATGGCAGAATTTCTTCGATCGTTTTCCACAACGTAATCTTCAATTTGTTCTTTATGTGTATCAATTACAGTGGATAATACCGACCATTCTCCAAATACTACACCAGTATTTCCATTGATGAAGGTTTGAACATCTTCACCGAACGATATTCCTTCTAAATTTCCTTTAACATATACCTTTACAGGAGTTGATTTTTTGCTGTTTGAAATAAACGAAATAATTTCGTTTGCATCCATCATTTTCATTTATGTATTCCCCTTCCATGCATATCTAATAGTTACTTACTATTTCTCACATTACTTTATCAGACTAAATCATTCTAAACAAGTCTATTTCATTAGAACGTATGCGGCTCTGTTGCCAAAAAGTTATTGACTACATCAATAAATGCTTGTACCTGTCTTAATTCAAATGCCGATTCGTAGCCAAGGAGCCATGTGTCTCGTTTGAGTCTTTGATCATGTCCGCCTTTTAAAGGAATTTTATTCATATTTTTTGCTGATTCATTTAATGTAATGGCAGGTAAAATTGCATATCCAATCCCATTAAAAGTCATCTGCTTACAAGTCTCAATTTGATCTACTACAATCGTATTTTTTGGAGTAGTCTGGAATTCACGATGCCACCAATCCTGAATTTCCTGATAGTAATTGGAATCACTTTTAAATTGTATAAAGGGACGATCTGTTTTTAATACATCTTCGGTTTTTTCAATTTCTTTATCAACAAGATACAGTGTATCCTCAAATAAATGAATCTTTGGTCCTTTCCAATCCGTGGAACCACGCAGAATTCCAATATGCACTTCATCTTCATATAAGGACTTAAGAATTTCGCTACTCCAGCCAGTAATAAGCGAAATTTTCGCTAATGGATATTGATTTACAAAGCTTTTTAATACTTTAGGGAGCCAATTTTGTCCAACAATGGATGCGCATGCAATTTTCAATGTTCCATGTACTTTTGTATCTAGGGATTGTAGTTCTTCGCGGACTTTTTCTTCTTTTTCTAGTACCTCATTGGCAAAACGGATGACTAACTCTCCCGATGGGGTTAGAGTCAGTCCCTTCTGTGTTCGTATAAATAATTTGGTTCCCCATTGTTTTTCAATATTTTGTAGTCGTTGCGATAAAGCTGGCTGTGATACAAAAAGACGTTCTGCCGCTTTCCTCATATTCATTTCTTGGGCTAGTATAGCTAATAGATGAAATTCAGTTGTTGACATCATTCAACCTCTATAAGTTTTTCTTATATTATATCTTATTAATATGAGAAATTCATAATTAACACGTTACATAATAAAAGCCCCCTAGAAGGGAGCTTCTAAAAATGATTGAGCTTGTGTATGTGATGATTCAATTCTTTTAGCAATGTTCGACGCGTAAAAATCCCTGCAAAAAATCCTTCTTCATCTTCTACGCATAGAAATGGATGATCAATTAAAAGTCCTAATGCTTTCTCAAACTGATCTTCCAATTTAATGCGTGGAATTTTCTGCGTCATGACATTTTCAACTTTATAATCACTTAATTTTTCAAATTCAATTCTTTCTAACCCTAGAATGGACTCCGTAATAAGCGATGAGCTAATTAATCCGTGCAATTTAAACCTAGCATCCAATACTGGAATTGCGGAATATCCACTCTTTGTTAAAACTAATAATGCATGTTCAAGACTATTGCCGACCTGAACATGTGCAACCTTCTCTGAAGGGATCATAAAATCACTAATTTTCGGTTCTAAAAATTCATGGCTTTGTAAGGAAATCATTATAAAACTCCCTCATTTGTATTTATATTTCCTTACATATTCTATCATAGTTTAAGGAAATGAGAACTAGAAAATCGCGTAGAAAGCATGTTTATTTCGCGCCAAATTTTTTCTTAACCAAATCTTTAATATCATTTAATTCTTTTCTAATGTTCAATAATTCCGCTACTATTAAAAGCATAATAAGGGTTTGAATTACCAGGATGATGTATAGTACCAATACTTTCCCCTCCATCCTATTTATGTTATCCTAACTCTCATTATAACCTTTTCAAATAAAAAAAAAGAGCCATAAATAAGGCTCTAGGAAGGGTTTCTTTCTTCTTGAACAAGATCAAAGATTTCAATGGATGTAATGTCGATATCATCAAACTGAAATTTATTCGTTTTTTTATCATCACCATACACTTCTAATTCAAACGTTTCCGTAGCTGGAAAGTATTTCACCTGACAAAGTGTTTTTCCGTTTACCTCAAATCGACGTTGCTGAACATCACCAGCATCAGTTCCTTCTTGCATAGCTTTTAATCTTTGTATAATTCCTAATAATTGGGACATATATAAACTCCTTTCGCAAATCAAGCTTTACCTGCTTGCTCTTCAAAACAATCCATATCTCAGAGGTTAAACTCGTTCCTTCTAATTTTATCATTCCCGAATGTTCATTTCTAACCATGAAAAAATCAATATTACTTTAAGAACCGTTCTTAGTCATATTGATTTTTGAAGTAAGCAATATTTGCAAGCAATAAAAACATTATAAGAGAATAGTTATGATGATTTCAATGAAAAAGCTAAATTTTAATAGTGGAATTGTATTTTTATAATTAGAATATCACTATTAATACAACAAAAAAACCTTACCCACTATGAGTAAGGAGTATTGAATTAGCTTAACAATTCCTTTGGAACATTGATTCTAACAGTTACTAGAGGGTTAACTAATTGGCTGATTTGTATATCACATAAAGCACTGAGTAGACGATATGCATCATTAAACGTCAATGATTTATTTTCTTGGATGAGCTTTACAGCAGCTAGCATTCCCTTTTCTGCGGCTTTTTCTACGGTTTGTTCTGATGCAATAAACATATATGAATCATTCGTTTCGACAACTGGTAATGGAAATGATTTATTTTCCAACTTTGTAATTCTTAAAGTAACTTTCCCGCCAATTTCGATGCCAGAGCCATTTAACTCTCCATCTCCCATTGCTGCATGCAAGTCCCCTAATGCTAATAAGGCGCCATCATGATAAACCGGTAGATACAGTTTATTGCCGACTGTAATATATTTTGTATCCATATTCCCACCATGATCCCCAGGAGACTCACTTAATACCTCTCCCTCTAATGGAGCAACTCCAATGACACCAACCATTGGTCTCACCTTGAATCGAAGATATTCGTTAAATAAAACTGTTTCATTTTCTATTGGAATCATTTTCGTATCTTCTACCTTTACCTTTTCCCCTAACGTACCCATTCCTGGGTAAAGAACCATCACACCATGAGAATCTAATTGAATATCCTCAATTTCAATACAAAGAATATCTCCATTTTGTATGCCATTTATATAAATTGGTCCGGTAGCAGGATTGATATAATCAATCTTCATATTCGTCCGCAATTGGCTTTCACTCGTGAATGCTCCCCCGTAGCAATCATGTGTTTCAACTTGAAAAGTTTCACCTAAATCAACAAAATACCTCGGTTGATTCTTTGCGGAAAAACTAGTAATATAATGCTCTTTTCCAAAAAACTTCATTATGTAACCTCCTATTGTTTAAAAAGGATACTGATTCAGCCACTGTCCTCCGTCCATTGTAATACATTCGCCATTTATATAGGCAGCTTTATCGGAAAATAAAAAGGTAGCTAATTCTGCAATTTCTTCTGGGTTTCCTAATCTTCCTAATGGGATACTATTCAAAGTTCGCTTCGCTGCTTCCTCTGATTCCCATAATTTTTCCGCTCCCCCTGTTTTATCGATAGGTCCAGGTGCAATTGCATTCACTCGAATTCCATATTTTCTTCCCCATTCAACTGCTAAAGTTCTTGTTAAAGATAATACACCAGCTTTTGCGGCAGCTGAGTGAATTACTCCAGGTCCAGCATTCCATGCATATGTCGCCACCATATTAATCATGCTTCCTTTTATGTTTTTTTCAATCCAATAGTTTCCGAGCGCATGAGAACAGTAAAATGTACCATTTAATACAATATTAATGACAGAGTTCCAACCATTAATGGATAGCTTTTCTGCTGGACAAATAAAATTTCCTGCCGCATTATTGACAAGAAAATCAATCCTTCCAAATTTCGAATGGGTTTCCTCAACCATTCGTTGAGCATCCTCAGGATTTCTAACGTCCATTTGGATGGTAAATATATTCGAATTTATTTGCACCAATTCCTCTTTTACAGTTTGAAGTCTTTCACGATTTCTACCTGTTATTACAACATTCGCACCATCAAGCGCAAATCTTTTTGCCATATACTTACCCATCCCACTTGAACCACCTGTGATAATCACTACTTGATCTTTCATGCCTTCTCCCCTTTTATATGAATGAATAATCATTCATATATTTAAATTATAAATTTATTTTAACAGAAATTTTATCTTTTTGTTAATATTCGATTTTTTAAGTAATAAACCTCCATAATAT